>NZ_NFKO01000060.1:0-2149 GCF_002160435.1 Pseudoflavonifractor sp. An176
CGAATCCCCCAGGGCAATACAAGGGAACCAACGGGCCGGGCAAGCCACGGCCCTTACCGCAGCGCAACAGGATGGTGCAGCAAAACCCCCGGCGGCGGGAACGCCGCTTGGCCAAGGCAGGCCCGGACATAGAAACCGCCCAGCCATAGGGCCAGCTGCCCAGGGTAGCCTGGTATGGTGGCAGAACTAGGCGTCACAGCAAGGGGCACGGGCCGAACATAGCCTTGACGCATGGACGGCCTCGTACCCCAAGGGGGGTCCTTAGGGGGGAACGCCCTAAGCGGGTTTTGGTTTCTTTTGCCCGCTCAAAAGAAACCCCCAGCGGGAAGCGTCCCCACCAGGCTGGCAAGCCGGAACCCTGGGTGGTTAGAGCCCCGGTTCACGCCGGGCCACTCCCTGAGGGAGGCTTTGGGCCTGGAATAGCCCGGAACATTGCCGAATTTCTTGGGCCGCTGGGGTAGGGGCCGTGGCTTGCCCGGCCCGCTGTATCCTTACCCCAGCGCTCACAGGGGCGTCCGCCTGTCACTGACACATAATAGATAGTCAATGCTGGTGTGATAAAATTTTGCCAATTGAATGAGGACCCGGGTGGGAATGTCATTTTCCCCCGTCTCATATTTGGAGTACCCCGTCTGAGACATGCCCAGAAACTTTGCCACCTGGGTTTGAGTCAAATCGGCATCCTCCCGCAAATCTCGCAATCGGTTCATCACACATCACCTCTTGCAGAGTATGGCATAACCTGAAACAGAATATTGTTTTCTAACCTGTTTCAGGTTAGAATGAGCAAGAGATGGAACTGTGTTCCGTTATTGGGAGAATGTGGACACAGATTTCCGGTGAAGAGGGAAGAAAAGCGGACCAAACCGTCCATAAGGCCCACCAATATGCCCCCTTCCATATCATGAGAGAAATGGAGTGGAAACAATGAAAAAGAAACTGCTAGCCTTGGTCTTGTCTTTCTGCATGGCGCTGAGTTTGGTTACCTCTGCGGCCATGGCAGGTACCACCTCCAGTGGTGATTGGGTCAGCGATGCAGAAATCCTCACTGCACTGGAAGAACAGCTGATCCCCTTTTGTACCGCCTACGGCGTAAGGTTTTATTATATTGAGGATGAGGCGGGGCGAGTGTTTGGCTACTGTCATACCAGCACCGTATCCTATCCGGTACAGAACGACCCTGACAATTTGGGCCCGGCTCAGGTGACTCAGGTCTCCGCAGAGGAGTTCGATCGCCTGTACCCTCGCTTGTTCCGATGCAACGGCGAAATTCAACGCCCTGAGTTTGACAACACGGACCATGAGACGGCTGGTCGCTTTGCCTATCACCCCGACACGGACACCTACACCATGGCCTGGGGCAACGTAGGCACCAGTTCCCCCCTAAATATCCGGGGCATGGTTTGGGCTGGAGATGGATATGACGTCTACATGCAAAGCTGCACAGAGGCTTTTGACACGCCTGAGGCCCTTCGTGAGGCTTATCCCGATGTGACAAAGGAAGATATCGAAACCGACCGAGATGGCAAGTATTTTGCCTGGATGGATGGGTTCTATCGGCTTCGTGCTGCCTATGACGGCGAATACGTCCAGGTGGTTTCTGGGAAAAAAATTGATGCCATTCCCAACGTCATTGGAATGATCACCTGGGACACCATCACCGGGAAAGGAGGAACTTGCGGGGAGACCATGACCTGGACCTACGATCAAGACTCCAAGACGCTCATCGTCTCCGGCACTGGGGATATGTGGAGTGCCAACTTTTTCGCTGGACATACATGGAACCACCTGCCCTTTACCAAACTGGTCATTGAATCGGGGGTTTCCTCGGTTGGAACGTGGGCATTTTGTAGTGAAACTCTGACCAGTGCTGTCATTGGGAACACTGTTACCACACTGAAAGCAGAGGCGTTCCGGGGGGCTGGATTAAAGGAAATTTTCCTACCTGCCAGTCTTACCAGCATGGAGGGTGGTGTGTTCTATGAGTGCGCCAACCTCACCGACATCTATTACGCTGGGAGCCAGGAACAGTGGGAGGCCATTTCCGGAATTGAGTATGAAGATTTGAAGAATGTCAGCATCCACTATAACTACGACCCGGACGAGCCCATTCCCACCCCCACCCCTGAGCCCACGCCCGAGCCTACCC
>NZ_NFKO01000061.1:0-1925 GCF_002160435.1 Pseudoflavonifractor sp. An176
AATCGAGTAGGAGGCTACCCATTAGTTGAGTAGCCGTCCTCTCACACCACCGTGCATACCGTTCGGTACACGGCGGTTCAATCGCATAAGTGCTGTTTACGAATTTGCTCGTACTGCGCCGGAAAGTCGTAATACCCGGCCAGTGCGAGCTTTTCGTTTGTAATGGAGCGGCTGAGAACTGCGCTTCCAGCTACTCTCCAGTAGCCCAGGCGAGTATTCCCCCATTGGTAGGCCTGCCACGCTGGGATGCCCAGTTTCTTTAGGTTCTGCACCCTGGTTTTCGGATTCTTCCACTGTTTCCAGATGTACATGCGGATTCTGCGTCGTAGCCATTCGTTCCAACGTTGAAGGATGCGCTTCATATCAGCAATATAAAAGTACCCAATCCATCCTCGAATGAACTCCTTCACCTTCTCCATGACCATGCGCACATTTCTGCCTTGGCTTCTGCTGGTCAATTCTCTTAGCTTCTGTTTTGCTTTCTGTAGGGAATTCCTATGAACTCGGATATATACGCCTCGTCCACTCTTCCCCAGACAGCAGCCCAAGAACTTAAAGTTCCGGTTGGAATACAGACTTACTGCCTTGCTCTTTTGCAGATTCATGGTCAGTTTCAGCTTTCCTTCCAAGAACTTTCGGCAGGATTCCAGCATATGTTCCGCTGCTCGTTTGCTTTTGGTCACCACCACAATGTCATCCGCATAGCGAACCACCTTTACGCCTCTTCTGACCATTTCCTGGTCAAACTCATTCAGGTAGACGTTTGCCAGCAGCGGAGACAGGGGACCTCCCTGTGGAGAGCCTTCCCTCGTTCTGGTTGTAACACCATTCTCCATGACCCCGGCTTTCAGGTACTTCTTAATCAGCCCCGTTACCCGTTTGTCGTGGATTTGTTTCCGCAGTAGTTCCATCAGCAATTCGTGGTTCAGCGTGTCGAAATACTTGGACAAGTCCACTTCTACGGCATAGGTGTAGCCTTGCTCTGCGTATTTCTTTACTTGGCGCACAGCCTGCTGTCCGCTTCTTCTCGGGCGGTAGCCATAGCTTGCGTCCAAAAACAGCGGTTCATAGATTGGCTGTAGCTGTTGGGCAATGGCTTGCTGGATGATTCGGTCTACCACCGTTGGGATACCCAGCTTGCGCACACCTCCATCTGGTTTGGGGATTTCCTTTCGCCGCACCGGGGATGGGGCGTATTTCCCCTCCTGGATGCTTTGAAGCAATTCCGCTCTGTGTTCCTGCAACCACGGCAAGGCCTGCTCTACGGTCATCCCGTCGATGCCAGGTGCTCCGTGATTGCGCTTGACCTGCTTGTAGGCTCTGTTCAGGTTGTTTCTGTCCAGAATCCGCTCCAGCAGGTTCTCTGCACCGTCTCTTTCTTTCCCTTCCCCAGGGCTGGCACTCGGCACTTTTGCATACTCTTCACGTTCCACGCTATCCCTCTGCACGAAGCCCTTTCGGTATTTTGCTGTCATGGCACCAGTCCTCCTTCCGGTCTTTACTCAAGACTTACGATTGTTCGGCCCTTCCCGTTTTTTTTCCGGTACTATGGCCTCTGCTGACTTCTTACGGCAAGCTTTACTCCGCAGGTTCGGATTTTTTTTTCCCCTACTTCTGCGTCCGTAAGACCTCCCCGGGTAAGAGCAATAACCTTCCTCCCATATATCTGCCGCATTTACAATGCAAAGTTCGGGCAGTATTGGACTTTGTCTTGTATGGCAGACTCGTCCGCTTTGCATTGCCTCATATGCGATTTCTGTTCGTCAGACCGGGAGTTTGCCCGTGTCGGCACTTCGCAGCCTCCACATCCAGCTTCCTTCAGATTCCACCTCACGATGGACACCCTTGCCTTCGGCTAACAGTTCCTACTGCCAAGTCTGTAGTGGACTTTCACCACCAAGTTATTGCCCATGCCGGGCGCACCA
>NZ_NFKO01000062.1:0-1887 GCF_002160435.1 Pseudoflavonifractor sp. An176
GGCGGCACCGTGTCTCCCGCTGGCACCACCGCTGTCACCGAGGGCGAGTCCTTCACCCTCACCATCACCCCCGACGCCTACTATCATGTGGAGTCCGTGGTGGTCAACGGTGAGACCGTCACCGTCACCGACAACACCTACACCCTGGACAGCGTCACCAGCGAGACCACCATTGAAGTGACCTTCGCTCCCGACGTCACCCGCGACGACCTCCAGGCTCTGGTGGACGCCGCCGACGGCAAGGTGGGCGAGTGGTACACCAGCGGCTGGGATGCCTACGCCAAGGCCATTGCGGACGCCACCGAGCTGCTGAAGGAGGAGAACCCCTCCGTCTCCGCTCTGGGCGAGGCCAAGACCGCCATCGAGACCGCTCTGGCCGCTCTGGTGGAGCGTGAGCAGTACACCACCGAAGATCCCTTCTACTTCCCCAACGAGAAGGGCGTGTCCGTGACTCTGGAAGCTGAGTTTGCTCAGCTGCACAACGTGGAGCTGGCCTCCGACGGCCAGTGGGCTCTGTGTGTGGCCGAGGCCGACTGGGCCAGCCACGGCGAGTTCATCAACTGCCTGAACCAGCAGGACACCATCTCCTTCCCCTATGAGGCCAAGACTGCTGGTACCTACACCGTCACCGCCACCTACCGCAGCGGCGACACCAACAACTCCCTGGCCTGGAGCGAGCCCGACGGCAAGATTGCCTCCGGCACCGTCTCCGCTGGTGCTGGCGACAGCGCCACTCAGACCCACACCGTCACCTTCGAGATCGAGATCACCGAGGCCGGCGCCGGCACTCTGGTGTTCACCGGTCCCGACAAGAAGTCTCCCCAGCTGGACAAGCTGGTCATCGAGCTCAAGGAGGCCGCTGAGCCCCAGCCTGAGGAGTACACCGTCACCGTGAACACCCAGGGCGAGGGCACCGCTACCGCCGAGCCCACCACCGCCACTGCCGGCACCACCGTGACCCTGACTCAGGCCGCTGCTGAGGGCTGGCACTTCGTGGAGTGGCAGAGCGAGACCGTCACCGTCACCGATAACACCTTCGTGATGCCCGAGGGCAACGTCACCGTCACCGCTTTGTTTGAGAAGGACGAGACCCCCGAGCCCGGCGATGTCAACAAGACCCTGCTGGAGAAGACCGTCAAGTACGCCGATACCCTGTCCACTGAGGGTGTCACCGACACCGCCAAGAAGGCCTTTGAGGACGCTCTGGCCAACGCAAAGACCGTTCTGGCTGACGCCGACGCCACCCAGGACGAGGTCAACGCCGCTTGGAACCAGCTGCTGGAAGGCATCTGGGGCCTGGGCCTGACTCAGGGCGACAAGGAGCTGCTGAACCTGACCATTGAGCGCGCCGAGGACATGATGGCCAACGCCGACAAGTACATGCCCGACCACTGGCAGGATCTGGAGGACGCTCTGGATGCCGCCAAGAAGGTGGCTGAGGACGGCGACGCCATGCAGGAGGACGTGGACAAGGCCGCTGGTGACCTGCTCAACGCCATTCTGGCCCAGCGCTACAAGGCTGACAAGTCCATCCTGGAAGGTCTGCTGGCTGAGGCGGAGACCGTGGACACCACCGGGGCCAGCGAGGTTGCCGTGGCGACCTTCCGCACCGCTCTGGCCACCGCCCGGGCCGTGATGGCTGACGCCACCCTGTCCGAGGACGATCAGGCCAAGGTGGACGAGGCCGCCGCCGCCCTGAAGGCCGCCATGGACGGCCTCACCGCTGGTGGCGCTCCCGAGACCACCGACAAGCCTGAGGCCTCTGAGAAACCTGAGACCACCGACAAGCCTCAGGCCACCGAGAAGCCCGCTGAGAAGCCTGCTCAGACTGGCGACTCCGCTCAGCTGATGCTGTATGTGGCCGCTCTGGGTGCCGCTGTGGTGGCT
>NZ_NFKO01000063.1:0-1635 GCF_002160435.1 Pseudoflavonifractor sp. An176
ATTCTCCTACAATAAAGTTACGGTTTAAGGCGCGGCAGCCAGCCGCGTCTTTTTCCATCTCAAAGCCGAAGCTGTTAGAATGAGAGAGTAAATGGTCTGGCACCAACATTCTTGGGCTAACACGCCCGTAATGGAGTCTGTCAGCCGCCTCTCTCATTCGCAGCATTCGATTTGCGCAGGTTGTGCCACCGGTTTTCGGTGCGTTCGTGTCACCCAGGAGATTGAACAGGCAATGAGTAAAAGGCGGAAAGCCATATCCAATCAGAAGGAGGAGCAAAATGAACGCAGTTGGAATTGATGTTTCCAAAGGGAAAAGCATGGTGGCTGCCCTGCGGCCAATGGGTGAAGTGGCATTCCTGCCACGGGAATTTCTCCACACCGAGGTGGGGCTGGAGCAGATGGCTTACGCCATCCTTGCGCTTGGGGAAGATACCCGCGTCATCATGGAAGCCACCGGTCGCTACCACGAACCGGTAGCTGCGGCCCTGCATGAGTACGGGATCTATGTCTGTGTCCTGAATCCGCTGTTTATCAAGCAAAGCGGGGGTGGTTCCATCCGAAAGGTCAAGACCGACAAGGCTGACGCCATAAAAATTGCCAAGTACGGTCTTGACAACTGGGTGGATCTGCGGGAATATACTCCCATGGACACTGTAAGACAACAACTGAAGCTGTGCAGCCGCCAGTACGACCTCTACATGAAAACGGTGATATCGCTGCAAAACAATCTTATTTCGTTGACCGACAAGACCTTCCCCGGCGTGAACGAACTGTTCTCCAGTCCGGAGCGTGCGGACGGTCACCAGAAATGGGTGGATTTTGTCAGGACCTTCTGGCATTGTGACTGCATCTGCCGCGTCAGCGAAAAGGCATTCACCGAGCGTTACCAGAAGTGGTGCAAACACAAGGGCTACCATTTCAGCGTCGAAAAAGCACTGGAGGTCTATGCCGGAAGCTGCGGCCATTTCACCACGTTGCCGAAGAATGACAACACCAAGCTGCTCATTATCTCAGCCGCCCAGCAGCTTCTTGCAGGCAAGATGACACTGGCCGCTCTGCGAGCTGAGATGACACGGCTTGCCCGGCAATTGCCGGAATATGACACGGTGCGAACCATGTACGGTGTTGGTGATAAGACTGCACCTGCGCTCATGGCTGAGATCGGCGATGTGCGCCGTTTTCCACGCCGCAGCTCCATCGTTGGATTTGCGGGCATCGATCCCGGTGTGGATGAGTCTGGCAAACACAGTGCCAAGAGCGTTCCCACCACGAAACGGGGTTCAGCACATCTGCGCAAAACACTCTACCAGATCGTCTGCACTTACCTGAAAAAATCCCCGGCAGATGAGCCAGTCTACCAGTTCCTCGATAAGAAACGCAGCGAGGGCAAACCTTATTTCGTCTACATGACCGCTGCTCAAAACAAGTTCTTGCGTATCTACTACGCCCGCGTAAAGGAGTGCCTTGAGGCATTTGATGCGCAAACTACCGAGCAGAAGTGATTTTTAACAACCAAATTTTACCTCGGCCGGTGAGGTGCTTTCTCTCCGGTCTGATTTGTTGCACCCTTTTTTCGGTCTCGCAAATTTTGCGGGACTTTTTTCATTTTGGTGCTTGACTTTTATTTGCAGGACT
>NZ_NFKO01000065.1:0-1168 GCF_002160435.1 Pseudoflavonifractor sp. An176
CAATCATGTCATTTTGCGATTTTTCCGGAATTCCGATCAATTCTAAAAAAGAATCGTCTGGTTCCTTAATGGTTTTGATTACCTCATATGATTCCAGCTTTACCGAAATAGCCTCTTGCGTTTCTGGATCTCGATATTTTTTTATTTCGGATATAGAGTATGGATGGATTACTTTATCATATTTTAACTTATCCAACCATCGAAAAAGGTGGCCAATACTATAATTGATATGCTCCCTCTATGAGAAACAGTGAAATAAAACACTGTCAAACATAGGGGGAGCATTGCTATGCCACAGAAACAAAAGGTCAGTATAGAGACAAAGGTCACAATCATACAAGATTACATCAATGGATGCATTGGTATGCGTGAGGCGGCACGGAGGGCTGGAGTTTCTCACAATACTATGGGACAGTGGGTGCGTAACTATGAGATAGATGGGGTGGATGCATTTCTGCCACATAAAAATCGTGTATACAGCCCAGAATTAAAGAAATCTGCTGTGGAAGACTATTTATCCGGTGCTGGAGGCGAGTCGGATATTTGCAGAAAATATCACATTCGGAGTCATACGCAGTTCAGAGAATGGATAAAGGTGTATAATGCTCATGGAGACTTCAACTCGGTCAAACACTCCGGAGGAGGAAGCTACATGAAGCAAGGACGGGAGACCACACAGGAAGAACGCATACAAATTGTTAAGGACTGCATTGCCGGTGGTAAAAACTATGGAGAAATGGCCCTGAAATACCAGGTTAGCTATCAACAGGTTCGGAATTGGACTCTTCGGTTTGAGCAGATGGGAAAGGTGGGATTAGAGGATCGGCGGGGCCGCCGGAAGAAAGATCAAGTCCCTCGCACCGAACTTGAGAAAGCCCAAATCGAAATTGAGCAACTCAAGCACAAGCTATATCTGGCAGAAATGGAGAATGGACTGCTAAAAAAATTGGACGAGATCGAGAGGAGAGAGGCCTGGAAGAAGTGAGACAGCGCCGTACTTATAAAGCAATTCAGGAGTGTCATGAGCAGCAGGGGTTTCCCATTGAGGCAACCTGCAAGCTGCTCCACGTGGCTCGGTCTGCGTACCACAAATGGGCTACTGGCAAGCGTAGCCACAGAGCTGCGGAGAATGAGCAGTTGGCCGACACCATTGAGAAAATTCACTTAG
>NZ_NFKO01000066.1:0-968 GCF_002160435.1 Pseudoflavonifractor sp. An176
TGGTGGGGCTATGACGTGGCCAAGCCCGCCTTCCTGGCTGAGCAGGGCCACCAGCTGGTGAACACCCACGGCGACTGGTATTGGATCGTGGGCGGCAACAAGTGCACCGCCGAGAAGGCCAGCCAGTTTGACATCAACAGCTTCATGAGCGGCACCATCGAGGACCCCGTGGGCGCCATGTTCTGCATCTGGAGCGACGTGCCCCAGGCTCAGACCGATGCCAGCGTGGCAGAAGAAGTGGCCGATGTCATCGCCGCCTTTGGCTCCGCTCTGCCTGAGACTCCCGAGCGCCATGTCCACGGCGACGCCTCTCTCAACGAGTATGACAAGTCCTTTGTCATGGTGGACGCTGGCCGGAAGTACTTCTCCGTGGACAGCCTGAAGTCCATCATCGACAGCGCTTCTTCCGCTGGCATGCACTATGTGATGCTGGGTCTGGGCAACGACGGTATGCGCTTCCTGCTGGACGACATGACCCTGACCGTGGGCGGCACTACCTACACCGACAAGCAGGTCTCCGACGCCATCCACGCTGGCAACGAGGCCTACAGCGACTTTGAGGTGGACGAGCTCACCGAGGCCGAGATGAACGAGATCCTGTCCTACGCCGCCACCAAGGGCGTGGAGATCGTGCCTCTGATCAACACCCCCGGCCACATGGACTCCATCCTGGACGCTGCCGAGGCCCTCACTGGTGTGGACTGCGCCTATGGCACCTCTCAGCGCACCATTGACATCACCAACGAGACCGCCACCAGCTTTACCAAGGCGTTCCTCCAGAAGTACATCACCTACTTCGCCAGCAAGGGCTGCACCCTCTTCAACATGGGTGTGGACGAGTACGCCAACGATGCCGGCGGCATGGGCTTCCCCAAGCTGGTAGCCAATGGCCAGTACGACGACTTTATCAAGTACGTCAATGAGGTGTCCGCCATGGTCAAGGAGGCCGGCATGACTCCCATGGCCTT
>NZ_NFKO01000067.1:0-943 GCF_002160435.1 Pseudoflavonifractor sp. An176
GACTCAGGCCGCTGCTGAGGGCTGGCACTTCGTGGAGTGGCAGAGCGAGACCGTCACCGTCACCGATAACACCTTCGTGATGCCCGAGGGCAACGTCACCGTCACCGCTGTGTTTGAGAAGGACGAGACCCCCGAGCCCACCCCCGAGCCCGGCGATGTGATCACCACTCTGCTGAAGGATGTGTACGACAAGGCCGTGGCCCAGGACTACTCCAACCTCATCGACTCCGCCAAGGCCTACTATGAGAACGCCCTGGCCCAGGCCGAGGCCATTCTGGACAACCCCTCCGCCTACACCCAGGAGCAGGTGGAGGAGGCCACCGACCAGCTGTTCATCGCCGTGGCGATGCTGGACTGGGTCAAGGGCGACCCCGCCATGCTCCAGCTGCTGGTGGAGCGCGGCGACCAGATGATGGCCAACGCCGACAAGTATGTGGAGACCAACTGGCAGCAGCTGGTGGGCGCTCTGGATGCCGCCAAGAAGACCCTGGCCGATGCCAGCGACTCCATGCAATACGAGATGGACAAGGTCTCCGAGGTGCTGCTGGAGGCCATCCTGGCCCAGCGGTACAAGGCGGACAAGTCCATCCTGGAAGGTCTGCTGGCTGAGGCGGAGACCGTGGACACCACCGGGGCCAGCGAGGTTGCCGTGGCGACCTTCCGCACCGCTCTGGCCACCGCCCGGGCCGTGATGGCGGATGCCACCCTGTCCGTGGACGACCAGGCCAAGGTGGACGAGGCCGCCGCCGCCCTGAAGGCCGCCATGGACGGCCTCACCGCCGGTGGCGCTCCCGAGACCACCGACAAGCCCGAGGCCTCTGAGAAGCCTGAGAGCACCGACAAGCCTCAGGCCACCGAGAAGCCCGCTGAGAAGCCTGCTCAGACTGGCGACTCCGCTCAGCTGATGCTGTATGTGGCCGCTCTGGGTGCCGCTGTGGTGGCT
>NZ_NFKO01000068.1:0-741 GCF_002160435.1 Pseudoflavonifractor sp. An176
GTACAAACCGCTCACCGGCGGAACTATTTTAGTTTACCAGATTCACCGTCGTTTGTCAAGCACTTTTTCAAACTTTTTTTGCCGGCCAACCCGGCATACTTCGGTTTGTACTCTGTGCTGTCATTCGCACAACGTTCTTGGTAAACGGAGCATAAGAAAGACAGTCGCTTGGACTGTCATCCTTATGTGTCGGCACTACCTATCTTCCCGGGCCGTCGCCAGCCAAGTATTTTCGGCGCAAGTGAGCTTAACTGCCGTGTTCGGAATGGGAACGGGTGGACCCTCACTGCAATCAGCACCGACTATTCAATTCCCCAAAACTTGGCCTCCATGGACAAACCAACAAGGTGTTTGTCCATGGAAACGAAAAAGCAACGAAGGGAACGAGCTTTCACGCTAGCGTGGAAGCGAGCGATCCGCAGTTTGCTTTTGAGTGGTGACCCGTACGAGAGTCGAACTCGTGTTTGCGGCGTGAGAGGCCGCCGTCTTAACCACTTGACCAACGGGCCATGTCGTCGAAGCAAGCTCCGTATCTTCCGTTTTCACCTGACGGCAAAAACTCCATCACTCCGCTGCTTCTCCTCTTCCAATCAAACCCGCTTGCGCTGGGCTTTGATTGGAGTCCTGAGCACTTTTTGGGGTTCCCACTTGGGTGCATCACACACCCAAGTGGGAGTGGTACACCTTCAGGGACTCGAACCCTGGACACCCTGATTAAGAGTCAGGTGCTCTACCAACTGA
>NZ_NFKO01000069.1:0-701 GCF_002160435.1 Pseudoflavonifractor sp. An176
TTCCCCCCTAAGGACCCCCCTTGGGGTACGAGGCCGTCCATGCGTCAAGGCTATGTTCGGCCCGTGCCCCTTGCTGTGACGCCTAGTTCTGCCACCATACCAGGCTACCTTGGGCAGCTGGCCCTATCATCAGGTGGTTTCCACGTCCGGGCCTACCCTGGAGAAGCGGCGTTCCCGCCGCCGGGAGCCAGGCCCCCGTTAGCTGGAAACAGCGGCTCACCAGGGTAAGGCCCTGGCGGTAGAAGGACGCAGGAACAGAGAAGGAAATCCAAACCATAGAACGGCGAGCTATCTATGTGACCCCACCAGGCTAAGGGCCGAAACAAGGAGAACGCAGGGGCTCCCCGTACCGCGGGGTGGATTCCACAAGGCGGGGGAAGGCCCCGCCTTTGGTGGGTCTTTGGTGACTTTCTGCCCAGTCAGAAAGTTACCCCAGCGGAGCGTCCCCGGCGGGGGCGCTGGTTTGCGCCTGAGAAATGGTCGAAGAGCAAAGCCTTTCTTTTTACCATGAACAAAGCCCAGAGCATACGCTCCGGGCCTTGTGTGCTTATTCAGGAAAAAAAGCCTCCCTTGTGTAAAGGGAGGTGGCGGCTTTACGGGGCCCCCGCCAAAGCCCAGCGCAAGCGGGTTTGGTGGGGTGAGGAGGTGCGACGGCGTGAGCGAGACTTGCCCCGCCTCTCAGGGGCGAGGCGAGGGATACT
>NZ_NFKO01000007.1:0-95734 GCF_002160435.1 Pseudoflavonifractor sp. An176
GCAAATTCGTAAACAGCACTTATGCGATTGAACCGCCGTGTACCGAACGGTATGCACGGTGGTGTGAGAGGACGGCTACTCAACTAATGGGTAGCCTCCTACTCGATTTGCCCAGGTGATATTAGTGCTGGCGCAGCTGTGCCAGAAGGCCGTTGCAGCCCTCCCATACATCCCGCCAAGTGGCCTCGAAGTTGCCGGTGTACCAGGGGTCTGCCACCTCTCCTGGACGGTCTGTGTAGTCCAGAAGCTGGTGGATTTTCCCCTGGGGATCGCCGCCGCACATACGCTGCATGTTGCGGATGTTGGCGTCGTCCATACCAATGAGCAGGTCGTAGCTCTCATAGTCCGCCTTGCGCAACTGGCGGGCGGCGTGGCCAGAGCAGGGGACACCGTGGGCGGCCAGGGTGCGGGCGGCAGGGGGATAGACGGGGTTGCCGATCTCTTCGGTGCTGGTGGCGGCAGAGGCAATGGAGAACTGGTCCGCTACCCCGGCCTCTTTGACCAGATGTTTCATCACGAATTCCGCCATGGGGCTTCGACAGATGTTGCCGTGGCATACAAACAAGATCTTTGTCATTTCAATGATTTCCCTTCTGTTGCAGGATACAGGTATTGTACCACATCAGGGCCCTGGTTTCATCCTAAATTTCCAGGCGGAATGGAGAGGGGGGCGGGGCAACTTACCGCTTCGACTCCTCCAGCTCCCGTTTCAGCCGTGCTTTTGCCTCCTCTACGCTCTCCCCGTCCCGGGTGAGATAGCGGTCCACAAAGGCGTCTTCCATTTTGGTGTAGCCACCTACCACGCGGTCTTGAATGGCGCCAAAGGTGGCGGTGACTTTTTCTGCGATTTTTTCATTTGCGTTTACAAGTTTGGATTTTGCCATGGTTCAACTTCCTTTCTCGATTTCCAGATTAGATAAATGCCTAGAGATAGAATGAAGGCACAGACGGCAGCACCGGTCAGGGCATTCATCCACTGGGAAGGTGTGTGTTCCGATGTGCCGAAGGAGACCAACATGGACCGCTGCAACGTCAATACCGAAGCCGCCACCTCCGCATATCGGATGTTGCGGATGACCACCGACAGGGGAGAGGTGTCCCAATGCCGAACTCTTTGGACCGCGGCCACCGTAATTTTATAGAAGGTATAGGTGGCTATAGTAATCATCGTCACCGTGTCATAGGCGGTGGCAATGTGCTGAGAGAGGCTGATTTCTATGATCCAGGTCAGGCTGCCACTGAGTACAAGGAGCAGAATACCGCATACCACCATCACAAATCGCCAGGATACGATGCAATTTCTTCTTGCACTTGCCCGTCCGGTTAACAGAGCACAGAACCGAGCCACAGCCAAGATGCTGTAGAAGATACACATCGACCGATACCAAAGCGAGGCATAGACAAAGCCCAAGATACCGTGGTACAGGGCATACAGGCAGTTTCCCACCAGAGGGAGCACGGCGGAACGAAAAAAGGGGGCCGTATAGAAACGATGGCGTAGGGGTCTCAAGCCCGGATGCCCTTGGTCAGGGGGAGCAGGCAGAGCAGCACCACAATCCCCACAAGGCCGATGCCAATCCCCAGAACCAGCTGATTCCATACCATGGTAAAGCACATGCCTATGCCCAGGGCCAAGGCCCCCACAATGCCCACGGCCACGGATGCCACCGCTTTCCGGGAAATCTGGATGGGCTGCTTGTGCTCCATGTGCCGCCATACCGCCACGGCGACCAGTCCAAGCGCAATGCCGGCACAACCCAGCGCCACACCGGGGCCAAAAGAATACCAGTCGGGAATGAGCGCCATGCACATGCCAAGGGCAAAGAGTACGCCGCTCACGGTTCCCAGCAGCATGGCCACAAACGTACTTTTCTTCATGATTTGCACCTCCAAAATTCATTAACACAACAGTTGTTGCCTCAGTCTAAGTGTAGTATAATTTCCGCCAGAGGAGAAAACAATCATCAATGTCACAACAAGTGTTGAGATAAAGGAGAGCATATGAATACACCCAACAATAAGCGCAGGCGGGAGTCGGTGGAACGCATGGAGAAGATATTCCTGGACCTGTTGCAGACCAAGGAACTGGGCCAGATCACCGTCTCTGAGCTGTGCAAGCGGGCGGGGGTGAACCGAACTACCTTTTACGCCAATTTTGCGGACATCTACGCCCTGGCGGACTCCATCCGGGACAAACTGGAGACCAACTTGGCCGAGTTGTATCAAGAGGAGATTACCTCAGGCGTCAACAGCAACGACTATCTCAAACTGTTCCGCCATATTCAGGCCAACCAGATTTTCTACCGTACCTATTTTAAACTGGGGTATGACAACAACTATAAAATCATTGCCTATGATATGGAGCTGGCAAAAAGACATTTCCAAAACCGCTTTATTCGCTATCACATGGAGTTTTTCAAAAGCGGTCTGACCAGTATCATCAAACTGTGGCTGGAAGGGGGATGCCAGGAGACCCCAGAGGAGATGTTTGAAATCGTGAAAAGCGAGTATCGGGGGAGAGAGTAGATAGAAAAATAGAATGAGCCACCTGCCCCAGAGAGAAGGGCAGGTGGCTTGAAAACGTGTATGATCATTATGAGAAGACCACGGAAAAGTAATATGCAAAGTCCATGGATGGCTCTGCGTGTCCTTGCTCCAATTGCTCTAGGGAGAGGGGCGCCAGTCCCCATTTCCCATAGCCCAGCGCCAGCAGGCCTTGCTCAGTATCATCGGCGATGGGAAGGGTTCCCTCTACCTGAGTGGAGCCTCGGATGTAGGAGGTAATGTCCTCGACACCCTCTAGAATGGGGAGTTCCTTGGTGTGCGTGGTGCCATCGTTGGTGACCACCAGACGCACTCTGGAAGCTTCAAATTCCGGAATGAAGGCCAGCATACCGTCGGACCAGGCGGTTTCGCCTGTGGATAAAAGATCTGCCACCGCTGTTTTGCCTACCAGCTCTCCGGAGCGATACTCATACTGATACACCGTCAGTTGGTGATAAGGTTTTTTGGCGTAAAACCGGAAGAGCATGGCTCCATCGTTCTGGGACAATAGCTCCGCTGTCGTTACCTCCGGGCCATTCTGGTCTAGTGCCTGGATGTAGTTTTGAGGTTGGGAGAAGTGCCTGTAGAGGACCACGCCCAGGCAGCCGCAAACCAGCAGGGTGAGGGCCATCAGAGTGGCGATGACCTGCTTGAGCCTTCGCTGTCGATGCTGGCTGTCCTGGGTCACTTGGATGAGATTGTCTTCCGATTTGGCTGGGAGGTCTTCCCGGGGGATGTCTTCTCCGGCGAGAAACTCGTTGATGGTGATGCCCAGAATCTCGCACAGTTCCAGATAGACGGACACGTCTGGCAGGCAGATACCGGTTTCCCTTAGTTAAAGATATTGTTGGGTATCTCAAGATGTGTCATTCGATTTTGCCGATAAAGCGGTAGAAGATTTCTACCTCCCGTTCCCGGCTTCCGTCCTCACTTTTGACCGCTTCATGGACAAGGATTTTTTCAATCAGCGTATTCAGAAGTTCAGCCGTCAATTCTGTGGGATTGACATACTGTTTCATCAGACCTATCCACTTTTCAGCGTCAACCGCTGTCTGGGCGGCGGCCTCCATCGCTTCGTGAAGCCGTTCAATTTTTGCGTCCAATTCTCGCTGTTCGCCCTGATACTTTTCGGACAGCATATTGAAATTGTATTCTGTAATGCGTCCGGCAGACCAGTCCTCATACATTTTTGCAAACAGGGTGTCTACTTCTGCTTTGCGCTTTTCCGCCTTTTTCAGTTCGGCTGTCTGCCGCTTCCTTGCAGTATTGCGTTCCTTGTCGCTGGCGTTAAGTAGCCGTTTCAGAAGTTTGTCCCCATCCTGCTGTGCCAGCACAGACCAGTATTGCAGACGGGAAAGGACATAGGCGTAAAGCACATCATAGCGGATATAGTGCATGGAACACTGGTGCAATCCTTGCCCGTACTTGCTACAATGGTAGTGGGCATAGGGATTTTTGTTCTGGCTGTTCATACCATAGGCCAGCGACCAGCCGCAGTCCGCACATTTTACCAGCCCGGAAAATATCTGTGTTGTGCCGTTCTTCTGCCGTCTGCGCCTGTTGCAAATCTGCTCCTGTACTTGACGGAACACATCTTCGGAAATAATCGCTTCGTGGGTGTTCTCCACACGATACCATTCCTCTTTTGGCTTGCGTACTTTCTTCTTGTTTTTGAATGAAATATTGGTCTGCTTATTGTGGACGCTGTGTCCGATATAGGTTTCCTCTTTCAGAATACTTTTCACCTGCGCTATCGTCCACGCATAGGCTTTTTCCTCCGGCGCTCCGGCATAGATATTTGCGAAAGTGCCGTATCTCTGGAAATTCAGCCAGCCGGGAGTAGGTACTTTTTCTTCGACCAAAATCCGTGTAATGCTGGCGGCTCCCCGGCCATGAACGGCAAGGTCAAAAATCTTTTCGATAATCCACCTTGTTTCCGGGTCAATCAGAAGATGGCCTTTCTTATCTGGGTCTTTGACATAGCCAAGCGGAGCATAGGCTCCATAGTGTGCGCCATTTGCGAACCGTGTCCGCATGGCCGCCTTTACCTTTTTGCTGGTCTGGCGGGCGTGCATTTCATTCAGAATGTTGAGGAATGGGGCAAGCTCATTCTCTCCGTTGATGGTGTCCACATTGTCATTGACAGCGATATAGCGGACGCCTTTGCTGGGAAAGTAGATTTCCGTGTACTGGCCGGTCAGAATGTAGTTTCTGCCTAAGCGGGATAAATCCTTCGTAACAACGCAGTTGATTTTCCTGTCCTCAATGTCATCAATCATTCTCTGAAAATCCGGCCTGTCAAAGTTCGTTCCAGACCATCCATCGTCGATATATTCATCTATGACATTCAGGCCATGCTCGGCGGCATATTGCCGGAGCATCATGCGTTGTGTCTGAATACTCCCGCTTTCTCCTTGCAGTTCATCGTCCCGGCTCAATCTCATATAAAGCGCCGTGTTGTAAATCGTAGTATTGTAAGGTTGTTTCACCGTAAAAATCCTCCTTCTAAAGAAACAACCCACGCTTACAATACTTTTGCTCTATGGCGATTATATCATAAGCGTGGGCGTGTTATCAATGATGGGCTATCAGGTTGAAGCGGCTTTTTCTGCGGTATGCCGCACCACATCTACAATCAGATCACCGAGGGGCTTCCCGCCTGCGGCGAAGTGTTCGGAGATTTTTATACGGTTGTTCCCACATACAAAATACTGCGTGCCGTTCTCTGCTTGTATAACCTGCCCTGTTCGGGGTGTAAAAATATCGCTTTCACTTTTTGCCATCCAGTGTCCTCCATATTCAGTTTTCAAGGTACAATGCCGCACAAAGGCGGCGAAAATTTCTGCTTATATCTATCACCTTTCCTTTACCGTGTGCCGCTGCTGACGTTTCAGTTCCGCCAGTATATCCGGCGGGATACGGTTAACCAGCCGCTGTAAATTGTCCAGTTCGCTTTTCAGCTTTGCCCGTTCCATCGTATCTTTCATCTTGCCTTTTTCACTGGCCTTTGCCCTTGCTTCCAGCTTTTTGTTTTCTTCCAGCAGGTCATTGATTGTGACCTTGTACTTTTTCAACTGCCCGGAGAAGTTCTCCATCTGCGGGAACCACTTTTTCAGCATGAAGAGGGCTTCCTCTTTTTTCTTTCCGGCGTTCAATGGGTTAATGCCGTCAAGGGCGGCTTCAATGGCTCTGGCCTGTTTGGAGAGGGAAACCGCCTGTTTGAAAAGCCGGGTGGGGATATGCTTCCGGCCTGTCTTGCTGGCACTCTCCCCACGCTCCAAATCCGGGTATTTCTCCACCATGTAGGCGTGAAAATCGTCCTGCCACTTCGTCAGGTTTGCCCGGTTGCCGATAATCTCCTTTGCACACAGGCGGTTGTCCTTTGTCAGCGGAACAAAGGTCAAATGCAGGTGGGGCGTTTTCTCGTCCATGTGTACCACCGCCGACACGATATTTTCCCGTCCTACCCGGCCAATGAGGAAGTCCGCCGCCCGCTGGAAAAACGCCTGTATCTCCTTTGGGGATTTCCCCTTGAAAAACTCCGGGCTGGCGGTTATCAGCGTATCGACAAACCGTGTGCTGTCCTTGCGTGTTCGGCACCCGGCCTGCTCGATACGGCTCTGAATGAAGTGGTAATAGCGTCCCTCCGGCTTGACGATATGGAAGTTGTATTTGCTCCGGCTTGTGTTAATGTCGGGATTGCTGGTATACTGTTCTTTCTGTCTTTCGTGATGGGCTTCCAGCGGCCTTGCCGGGTTGCCCTTGTGCTTCTCAAACCGCAAAATTGCGTGTTGTGCCATTCTGCTCCTTTCCCCATTCCTTTCCTATCCGGGGTTTTCTACAGGGAAAATCCCGCCGGAATTATCTCTGATACGATAAGAATGGAATGGATATAAATAAATCATTTTAATCTTTGTATTTCTATATACCGTCTGGTTTTCCTACTTCTCAAGATTGATTTCCGTACTTCAAGGGTACGGTTTTCAGTCCTCCGGCGTACCAGAACGGGATTTCTTGAAGTCGGTGTTTGGAACCGCTTCATAGGATTTTGGGAAAATGCGGTTGGGTTTTCCACAGCCCTGCTTCTGGATTTCCACCAGTCCGGCGTATTGCAGTTCCCGCAGGGTGTTCACCGCTTTTTGCCGCCCACAATGGAGCAATGTGACCACTTCACAGATAGGGAAATACAGGAAAATCCGTCCGCAGTCATCCGCCCACCCATTTTTGCGGGATAACTCTGTCCGGCGCAGAATAAAGGCATACAGAACCTTTGCCTCGTTGGACAGGAGCTTGAACGTGGGGGCTTCAAAGAGGAAATTCGGGAGCCGGGTGAAGCTGAACGCCCTTTCCGGCTGATGGATATAGATGGTATTTGTCATAGTGCGTTTTGTGGACGGTTAGAAGCCCGTTTTCCGGGGCGGGCGATACTTTATACCACCTGCCCCGGTTTGGGGCTTGCGAAGCCTGATAAATCAAGGCTTTTTTCGCTCCTAACTGTCCACAGCAGACCTCCTTTTCCGTTCACTTTCTGTTTTCTGCCGCCTGTGAACTCTGGCGGCACAGCCGGGGCAGTATTTTGCCCGGTTGGATTTGGGGACGAACACACCGCCGCAGACCTCACAGCGTTTCAAGTCCTTATCCCGGAAAATCTCCGCTTCCAGCGTCCCGTCCAGCGGCAAGACCGCCCAGCGGAACCACTTACAGCAGACCGAGAAAGAAATCGTCTGCGGACAGGTGCAGGTGTCCCCATCGTCAAGGACAATGCAGTTGCCGTCCTCACAGCAACAGCACTCCCGGCGTATCAGGCTGGCCGCCTGTTTTCTCTGCGCCGGGGTCATGCGGTAAAGGGAACCGTCCGGCCTGCGTTCCAGCGGCGGCAAGTCTTTATAGGGGTTATCTCTCATGCGTTCCCTCCATTTTGCTTTCCGTTGCCGTTCCCCCCCCGAAAAGGCTTCCTGCCTCATTCCTGCGGCGTGTTCCGGCGTTGGCACGCTCCCCGCAACTTCGGGACATTTTGTCCCGAAGTCCGGCTCCTTGCGGTGCTTCCCCAGCCGGGGTATTCCTTTTCGGACGGTCATTCTGTTTTCAAGGTGCCGTCCATCGATGAACTACCCTAAGTCTACACGAAAAAAATGCAATTCCCGGAATATTGCGAGAATTGCATTTTGATGAAGTTTACACTTTGGAAATTGCATTTTTGCAATCATTCTGTATAATGGAAGTATGCGGAGGAGGTGCGTATCTATGGCTTTACCCGGAACACCCGGACAGCGGATTTCCGATTTATGCAACGGGAACCACATCACACAAAAGGAACTTGCGGAGAAGATAGGCGTTTCCGCTTCCCAGTTGAGCCGCATTGTCAGCGGCGAAACAAGAACGGTCAGCAGTGATATTCTCATAGGTGTAGCAAAGGAATTTAAGGTATCGACAGACTACATACTGGGCTTGTCTACCGTGAGCGTTCGTAAAAGCTACGATATTTCTGAATTAGGCTTGTCCGAGGGAGCCGTGAGGGGGCTTGTGACGGGTGCTGTTGATGTGCAAATCCTCAACCGCCTGTTGGAACATAGGAATTTTCCTAAGCTGATAGATTTGATACGGATTTATTTTCAGGACACAGCGGCAAAAGGCATAACAGCAAGAAACCAGCTTATCGAGATGGCAACGGCTTCCCTGTCCGACCTGATGAAAGAACACCCGGAACACCGGGCGGAAGCAAAGCAGGATTTACAGCTTTTGAACGCCCAGAAGATGGGGGAACATGAGGCGGAGATTGAGAAAATCAAAAATGTGTTCCTTGCTATCCTGCGGGATATTAAGAAAGACATTGACAACGGGGAACAGCCGGGAGAAGCTGTGACCGCCGCGATGTTCCAAGCCATGCGGGACGCATTGGCGGAACAGAAGCAAAACCCGCTTTCCATTGACGATGTAACGGCGATGGTTGCCGGACAGATCGGACAGCTTGCACCGATGGATGAAGAAACTGCCGACCTGTTCAAGCAGTTGGCAAAAAAGATGATGAAAGGAATAGAATAATAGCCTGTTATTCGAGATAATAATATGCCATTAGTAAAGCATGACTACCCTGTTTTAGAGTACGATACCGCATCAAAAGCTGTTTTTCAGCCGGGAAATGGGAAAAAATGTTTTCCTGCAAAAGCAGTGTTTGCTTTTTTAGGAGACGAGGTTGAAAATTATGCACATACCCATGATGGAATACAGATAGATGAATTTGAAAGTGCAACAAGACGATATCCTATTTATGAATGTCTTTATAATCAGGAGAAAATATGTCTATGTCCGGCTCCTGTGGGAAGTGCTGCTGCCGTCCAAGTTTTAGAATATTTAATTGCAGGGGGTGTAACAAAGATTATTTCCGTCGGCTCCTGCGGCGTATTGGAAGACATCCCGGAAAATAGATTTTTGATACCTGTTTCTGCATTGAGAGATGAGGGAACATCTTACCATTATCTTCCTCCCTCCCGAGAAGTAGAGATTTCAAAGGCTGGTATAAATGCGATTGAATCTGCTTTAAGCCAAAAGAATATACCATATTGGGAAGTTAAAACATGGACAACAGACGGTTTTTATCGAGAAACAGTAGAAATGGTTCAGTATCGGAAAGAAGAGGGATGTCAAGTAGTAGAAATGGAATGTTCCGCATTGGCGGCGTGTGCAAAATTTAGAAAAGTTACATGGGCTATGCTGCTTTTTTCAGCCGATACTCTTGCAGACCCTCATAAATACCAAGAAAGAGAATGGGGAAAAACAAGTATATCCATAGCCTTAGAATTAGCCTTAGACGCTGTTTTATCAGTTGTTGAGGAGTAAAAATAAATACATATAGGAGTTACAATGAATATAAATGAATTTCCACAACAAGTAAATCAAGTTATTTCAATAGCAGAAACCATATTACAAGGTCAAATATTGGGGATATATTTATATGGTTCAGCAACAATGAATGGGCTGCGTCCAGATAGTGATATAGATATACTGATAATTACTAAACAAGAATTGAGTAATTCAATCAGAGCAGATCTAACAAAGCAATTATTGAAAATTTCTGGCTCCGTAGGCTGTATTGAAAAAAGACCTTTAGAGGTAACTATTATCAATCAATCTGATATTGTTCCGTTGCAATTTCCGCCAAAATGTCAGTATATGTATGGTGAATGGCTAAGGGGAGAGATGGAAGCAGGAGAATATCCGCAAGCCTGCAATGACCCAGATATAATGATTTTATTATGGCAAGCAAGAAAAAATAGCATAACTTTGAAGGGGGCGGAAAGCAAAGAGCTTATTCCCGCTATCCCATTTCACGAAATTAAAAAAGCAATTCGGTTTTCTTTACCTGGTTTGATTTCCAGCTTTAAGGGTGATGAAAGAAATGTGTTATTAACCTTATCACGAATGTGGTTTACTTTAGTAACAGAAGAAATCACGACAAAAGATGTTGCCGCAAAATGGGTAATTTTAAAATTGCCGGAGAGATTTCCCCCCCTGCTAACAACGGCAAAGGAAGCTTATTTGGGAAATTTGTCTGATGAATGGGAGACTGTAGAAAAGGAAGCGATGGCACTTGTAGAATATATGAAAAAACAAATTGAGGAATTACTTAGAACAGAGTAGCAAAGTTAGCGGGGCCAATCAACGGTCAAGATGAACGGCGCATAAATGCGCCGCCGTTGACAGTCCCGCCCGTCTTTGCTGATGGGCAATCAAGGCGGGAAAGCCCTAAAATGGCTTCCCGCCCATTTCAATCTTGAGAGAAGAAACGCTCCAAAATCAGAAAGAGAGCGGTAAATCTGAATTGCGAGGGAGAATGTAGATGAATCAAGGAAGAATTATTGTGATTACAGGTTCGCCGGGAACAGGAAAGACAACAACTGCGTCGATTGTCGCAAAAGAATCGAACATGGATAAATCTGTGCATATGCACACAGACGACTTTTTTCATTAGGCTCTGTCACAACAAATGGTTGATTTTTGACGAGAAATAGCGTATAATAATAGTAAGAAACAGTACCACCGAAGGAGGTAATTGGATATGCCTACTATCAAAGACGCATTAGATATTATCGGTAAGTTGACTGTCGCAGAGCAGGAAAGCCTTAAAACAATGCTTTTAAGTCCTGCCTTTGTAAAGTCTTTGAATATTGAAGATTTCGTAGCAAAGGAACGCTTTGCAAATGGTCGTGTATGCCCTCTTTGTGGCTGTATCCATGTGGTTCGCAATGGTCATCGTAAAGATGGCACACAGCGATATGTATGTAAGGATTGTGGCAAGTCCTTCGTGATTGCTACGAACTCCATTGTGTCTGGTACAAGAAAAGACTTGTCCGTGTGGGAGCAGTACATTGATTGTATGATGAATGGCTTATCCATTCGTAAGACTGCTGTTGCTTGTGGGATTCACAGAAACACCGCATTCCTTTGGAGACACAAGATTTTGGATGCACTTCAGAATATGGCAGACGATGTTACCCTTGACGGCATTATTGAGGCTGACGAAACTTTTTTCGCCATCTCGTACAAGGGCAATCATAGCAAGAGTAAGACATTTGCTATGCCACGCAAGGCTCATAAGCGTGGTCATTCTACACATATCAGAGGCTTGTCCCAAGAAAAGGTATGTGTTCCTTGTGCGGTTAATAGGAATGGCTTGTCTATCTCCAAGATTACGAATACTGGTAGAGTTTCTACAATAGATTTACATCATATTTATGATGGTAGGATTAAGACCAATTCCACTCTTGTTACGGACAAGATGAACTCCTATGTGAGATTTACAAATGCCAATGGCATTGACCTTGTGCAGTTAAAGACTGGCAAAGCCAAGAAAGGCATTTATAATATCCAACATATCAATAGCTACCATAGCCAGCTAAAGAGGTTTATGCGTGGCTTTAACGGTGTTTCTACCAAGTATCTGAACAACTATCTTGTGTGGAATAACCTTGTAAATTACGCCAAAGAAAGCGACATGGAGAAAAGGAACATCTTCTTAACTTTCGTTTTGGCAACATTGAAAACTGCTAAATGCAGAGATTTATCAAACAGACCAGCAGTTCCTCTGGTCGCCTAATTAGAATTTGTGGAGATGATAAGATGGTCAATATAACAGATGTAAAACAGATTCTTCAATTTGCAATAGATGCGGAGATTAAAGTCTTTCTTGATGGTGGCTGGGGTGTAGATGCTCTTCTTGGATATCAGTCAAGAGCCCATAATGATATTGACATTTTTGTAGAAAAGAACGATTATCAGAACTTTATAGAAATAATGAAAGCTAATGGCTTTTATGAGATTAAGATGGAATATACAACATTGAACCATACTGTATGGGAAGATTTGAAAAACAGAATTATTGATTTGCATTGTTTTGAATATACGGACGAAGGTGAAATTCTTTATGATGGGGATTGTTTTCCGGTAGAAACTTTTTCGGGTAAAGGAAGAATTGAGGAAATAGAGGTTTCCTGTATTGAACCATATAGTCAAGTAATGTTCCATCTGGGATACGAGTTTGATGAAAATGATGCACATGATGTGAAGTTATTGTGTGAGACACTTCATATCGAAATTCCAAATGAGTATAGATAACTGCAAATAACAGTTTGTAGGGGAGTTCTGATACTCCCCTATAAAAATGGCTATTTATCAACTGTTTGTTGTGACATAGCCTTTCATTATTTAAGCAAAGGAGCAATACCGCCGCATTTACCAGAGTCCAACGAACAAAATTTAGTTGTCATTGAAGCCTTTTTAGAAGCTGCAAAGCGCTATGCCCGCGGCGGATATGATGTAATTGTAGATGGAATTGTCGGGCCGTGGTTTTTAGAACCATGGAGAGCCCTTGTTCGAGAAGATTATGAAGTACACTATATTGTTTTAAGAGCCAGTAAAGAAGAAACTATGAAACGAGCTGTGGAACGTTCAAAATTAGACAGAAAAACAAATGTTGAATTAGTAGAAACAATGTGGGAGCAATTTTGTAATTTGGGGATATATGAATCGAATGTTATAGAAACGACAACCTATTCTATCCAAGAGGCTGTTTTTGCAGTAAAAGAAAAAATTTCAAGTGGAGCCGCATTGCTATCTTAAACGATTTCTAAAAATCGAAATTTCATTTATCAGAGAAATAGCAAAGCCAGTTAACGGTCAAGATGAACGGCGCATTTCATGCGCCGCCGTTGACCGTTCCGTCTGGCTTTGCTGATGGGCAATCAAGGCGGGAAAGCCCTAAAATGGCTTCCCGCCCATTTCAATTATGAGAAAAGAAACACTCCAAAATCAGAAAGAGAGCGGCCAAGCACTTTGAGGGATTGGTCGCCTTGTTCACCCATTCAGCGGAACGGCGGGTGGCGGTCAAGGCCGGGTGTAAGCCCGTTCATTTCAGCCTTGACGGTTGCCCGCTGTCCTGTTACTTTTCCGGGAGTGTAGCCACAACTTCGGGACACTTTGTCCACAAGTCGGAGCGTAGGACGAGGGACGGGGGCTTTCATATACGCCCAGTCTGCTGTTGAAACCAGACCTGTGCTTACGGCTCTACGCCACGCAAGCACAGCCCTGTTTTCCTGCCGCTCCAAATGCCCTTGCCCTCCCCGGCGGCAACGGCATTTTCACGGCAACGCCGACAGAGCGTATAACACACTACACTTTGCTTCGCAAAGTCGTGTGCCAAATGGGGGCGTTGCCCCCTTTGGAAACCCCCACAAGAAAAGGCGGTACGCTACCCCTCCACGGGGCGCATACCGCCTTTTCTTGTTATCCAGCCCTCCGGCTGTATCGGTTGAGCAAAAGTCAGCGTGGGATTGATGTGGTATCTTTATCTAAGTGAACCCCCGTTCTCCCAATTGGACACCGCCTGACGGGTCACGTTGAGCTGCTGGGCCAGCTCGTCCTGGGTCATCTGTTTTGCCGTGCGAAATTTTTTGATGTTCTTGCCAACCATACGGGCACCTTCCTTTTCTGGGGAGTTCTCCACTATGATAGGGGAGAAGACCCCCAAATGGCAAGCAACGATTTGTTGCGTGGGGAGGAAACAAAAGATTTCCACGAAAAAAGCGTCCCATGTGGAAGCTTGTTTCCATGGGACGCTGCTAGGGCTGGCATCGGCCGCACCAGCGGCACCCGTTGCAGGTCTCACGCCGGGCACAGGTGGCGCACCGCTTTTGCAGGGGAACCTCCTGAGCTGGGGCGGGATATTGCAGCCCGGAGCGCAGGGCCTGCACATGCTGATAGGCTTTGCAGATGTGATACGCCTTCCCGTCTTTCACAAAACGGTCCCCGGTGCCAAAGAAGGTAAAGGGCACCTGATATTGTCGGCACTGGTCATAGAGCTGTTTTACCCATTCATAGTGCAAGGGCCTGGCTCCTTCGTAGTTTTCCCCGTCTGCGATCACGTGTTCCAGTTGCCCAGTGGCTAGGTAGGGGGCCAAATCCACCGGACCTAGAAAGGGGGCTACCATGACGCCCTTGTGTTTGGCGGGAATGTCCAGGAGGATGGGGAGCCGCTCGTCGGCCCGCCGTTGGTTTTCTGCCGTGACATTCAGGGACACGTGGTCCCAGCCGTCCAGCCAGTCCCAGGGTAGGCACTCCCGGATGCGGTGGGCCCGCTTGGTCAGGAGGAAGAAGTGGACGTCGGAGCGCTGGCGTATCATGTCCCACACCTCGTCCCGCCACGGGTCCGCCTCTTCCAGAAAGAAGTCGCTGGTCATACATACCCGGAGGGATTCTCCGCTCTTGATTTTATAGTTGCCCTGTCGGTCCTTTTTCAAGGGCAGGTTAAAGTTGGTTTTGACCTTGTAAATGTCGCCGCCAAAGCGGTCCCGCTGGCTGTCCTGGTAAAACATGTAGCAGTGGTCGCAGCCCTCGCTGAACTTGCGGCAGCCGTGCCAGGGGTTCCAGATATCCCGACTCATGGTGGGCGTTCCTCCTTCCTCCAGGGGTATGGGTAGATACAGTATAAGTTTTGGATGGGAGAGCGTCAAGGAGGAGTCACGAACATCTTACCATTAAGCGGGAACTCGGGAAAATTGACAGGACCATTCGCCCGGACGTGAATGTGAAGCCAGGTAGGAAGATGTAACAGAGGGCCGCAAGATATCACCTCGCTTCCATCATACCAAGTATGCATTGCAAATGCAATGCATACTTTCCAGAAATCGTGCGATAGACTAATTGCAATACAAAAGTATTGCGAGGAAACATCTATGGCCAGATTTGAGATACCATCCACGCCGCCCACCGTCAACAAGACCATTCGCTTTCCCAGCGACGTAGTAGAAGAAGTGGAACAGGCAATTCAGGGGAAAAATTGTACGTTTTCTGCCTTTGTGATTGCCGCAGTCCGCACGGCCCTGGAGGATATTCATGAAGGGGATGCGTCGTGTGAGGAGCGGCATCCATAGTAGTTAGATGATTCAGATAGTATCGGTGACGGCCCCGCTTTCCTATTCCCTATTCACGCCCAAAATCCCGGGCAGGCAGAGGAGTTAGTGAAAAGTGAATAGTGAAGAGGTAATAAGTAAAAAGGGGCTGTTGCAAAATAGAATTTTGAAAAATCAGGCTAAAGAAAAAAGTTAGTGAGAACCGTCAAGGCGATGGTTCTCACTAACTTTTTGATGCGTAAATTTCTTGCTCGGGTCTGAAAACTGCATTTTGCAACAGATCCTTTTTGGCAAATGACTCTAATAGTGATACAAATGACCCCCCTTAGCATTAGGGGGTTCATTTTGTGCCAAGAGGTTCATTCTCGCCGTTGATAAACGGTGACTGGCTATCAAAGATATGGACAGGCCAAAGCTTCTCAATAGTTCTGTAGTTATCCATTAGCAAAAATTTATCTCTTCCAATCTCATCTTTGAGTTCTTTTGGAAATTTTGCCATATCCTCATAAGTATCTAAGACCACAAATTCAATTTGATCATATTCGAAAGAAAATGATGAGGAATTCGCCATTCTCTCCCATGGCTGTAATCACATGTTTGATAATGAACTCCAGAGATTTTGACCTATATGCTGGCCAAAACTGAGTTACATACGGTAAAATTTTTTATCCCATTTTTGATTATTGAAAGTCTCCAAACGAAATTTTAATTTATCCTTATCAATCATGGAATATCTTATTTATGTTCATTATTTCATAGCCTTTCGTATGCGGATATATTTTTGCCTACCTCAGATTTGAAATACTTTATTATAAATAATTCTATATATAGTTAGTTGCTTTAGCCTCTTTTGTGGCATGACTAACTAACTCGGTTATTTCGTGAGAAGGCGTTACCATAAAAGTTCCATCCGTATTATATCTAGGGCAAATTGCTCCGTTACGCATATAAAGATAATTAATTCCTGTGCGAACATCCACCATTATTTGAATCTCATGATCATATCTTTTTCCGTTTAAATTTATAAAATTCTTATTTAATTCCCATTCTAACATTTACGAATACTATCCTTTCTTCTTTTTTCTTCTTCTATTTCCCGAAGCCCCTCGTGAGCAATTACTTGGTAATTATCAATTACCCAACTTGCATGACGATCCTGTGATATATCCCTCTGATGTTCAACCCATCGGCCACCATATTTTTGAGCGATTGCCATAGCAAGTTGTTTTTTTGCTTCATCACCTGGGTCAAATCCATGAGCTTTATAGTTATATCTGAGCGTTTCATTTTTTTCATTTTGAATCTCAAAAAAGTGCTTGTCGTCCGAATTCCGCGTATAGCTCGCATATATAGTAATGTACTTAAAATTTGGTGCTACTCTATCAACTGTTGCTAATACATCTTCGATCAGTAGGTGTAAATTTTCCTCTCTTTGCTCCATTATAGGACGATTTTTCTGTTCTCGCAGATGGTTTGTATAACCAATCCATAATTTCCATATAGCAATACAAATAATTATTATAACTATCAATTCAAACATTAAAAATTCTCCTCCTCGTTTCTAGAATGATAAGCAAGAAATTAACAATAAGAATTTGCCTAACTTTTATTCAGTATAACTCAACTCTGTTCAATACGCAAGAAAAAGTACGCAAGACCTTCACATCTCCACAAGCAATTCAATTGTGCACAAAATTAAAATTTGTTGGGGAATTGTTCAATAGCACCCGTAACAGAACAAAACCCACAGGCCAGTGAAAGTAAAAATCCCGAACGTACAAAAACAAATAGCGGCCTTCTGGCCGTTGGTGCTTTTGCGCCGTACAAGTGTTTTCGCCAGAGGCGAAAACCTTGGCGCAAGCGGAATTGACTTCCGCCGAGCATGGAAATAAGCTTGCGGGTACCAAAAGAAAAGCACCTGCCGAGGCAGGTGCTTTTCTTTTGGCAAATGACCCTAATTGTGATACAAATGAACCCCCTTTTGCGTTAGGAGGTTCACTTGGCGTCAAGGGGGTTCACCGATTTCTAAGGCCGGTGTTCTCCGAGCCGCGCACTTCCTCGTGATAAAAGTAATCCACGATGACCGGATGCCCCGGCTCTGCCCGGCCGTAGGGGAGTTCGTTGTCCACAAAGGGACAATCATATTCTCTCGCAAGGCGCTCTGCCCGCTCCTCCAACTCCCGGAAATAGCCCCTGTCTCCTCTGGTATAGATGGCGTTGTACAGCGGCATGAGGTCAGGGTATTTCTCCTGAATATAGGCCAGGATGTCTTTTTTGAAGCCGCCCCGCAAATTCAGATTTTCCAGCCACACCAGGTCGCACTGGTCTTTCACCCGGTGGAAGATGGCCTCGAAATCCGTGATACCGGGAAAAACCGGAGCGATAAAGCACACGGTGCGGATGCCTGCATCATAGACCTGCTTCATGGCGTCCAACCGCCGCTGGATGCTGACGGCATTGTCCATGTCATTTTTGAAACCCTCATCCAGCGTGTTGATCGACCAGGAAACAGTGACTTTTCCCATCTCTTTCAGCAAGTCGATGTCCCGCACCACCAAGTCGGATTTGGTACAGATCAGGATCTCCGCTCCGCTGCCTTTCAGCTGCTCCAGCAGCTTGCGGGTGTTGCCGAATTGCTCCTCCTGAGGCAGGTATCCGTCTGTCACCGAGCCGATGACCACACGCTGCCCGGCATACTTCCGGGGATTTTTAATGGCAGGCCAGTGTTTCACATCCAGAAAGGTCCCCCATGGTTCGGTATGCCCGGTAAACCGCTTCATAAACGAGGCGTAGCAGTACTTACAGCCGTGGGTGCAGCCTACATAGGGGTTCACCGAATAGCCGCCCACTGGAAGGGTGGATTTGGTCATGATGTTTTTCGTTTCCACATCCCGGATCAGGACACCGCTTTCCACTATTTCCGCCATGCTTTCTGTTCCTCCAATACCCGGCAGAAGGCCGGGGGCAGCTCTTGTGTCATGCTTTCCTCGCCAATGATAGGAAGCAGATCTTCCTTCATGAACACAGGAGTACCAAGTGCGTGAGCCTGATGAGTCAAATTCCACACCCACTCCGGTTTGGAGACGGCCTTGCCCTTCCTGCGTCCAGTCTCAGTACCAATGACGATCCATTCGATGCCAGTGAGGTCTACTGTACCGATGTTGTCAAACATGGGTTCAAAGGTCACATGGTAATGCCCGCCGCGGATGTGCTCCCGTAAAGTCTGGATGCGGCCTTTCTCCCTGCTGGAAGTCACAGTCACGCCGAACCAGGCATTGTCTAATGGGGTGGAAAAGACGATGTCCTCCGGCCGCTTGGTCAAGAACAGATACTGGTGCTGTGGATTTTCAGCCATTTTGGAAAATACCTGATCTCGCCACTCTGTCTGCCAGTGGGCAAAATCGCTCATGCCGGTGAGCAGGAAATTTTGAGGACGCTTCTTCTCCATCAGCCGCAGCTTACCTGGGAAGAACTCCGGCTTTTCAAAGTCGTCGATCATGTGGAACCGGCGGACATTGTTTCTGGCGTAGCAGTAGCTGCAGCCAATGGGACAGCCGATCACCAGATTCATATTCTGAATACAGTCCTTGATGCAGATGGCCACCGCTGACGCCTCCTTCCTGCTTTAAGATTCAACCTTCTGCCGCAGATGCGACCTTTCCAAAGCCGTTCCAAGCATACAGACCTTTCTTGTCCTCATCGCCCAGGAACTTGTCCACCTGGCAGATGTGCAGGATGTGGTCGCCCACCTCCACGGACTGCTGCAGGGTCGCCGCCATAGCCAGACGGGTGTCCGCTGGAATCTGAATGTCGCTGCCGTCCACCGACTTCATTTCGATGTGATTTTCGGCCACCTTGTTTAACTTGGCGCCGGTGGAGGTGCCGCAGGCCATCACTGCGCCAGCCAGACTTTCACCGGGGACCGTGATGATGACTTTTCCGGTCTCGCGCACACGCTTGCCGGTGTGGGACTGCTTTCCGGCGGCGAATCCCACCATCGGCGGGTTGAAAGAGAGATAGGAGACAAAGCAGATGGGGGCCAGGTTGGTGGTGCCATCTTCATTCAAAGAACAGATCAAAGTCAGCGGATTGGGGGAAGAATAGACAGTGGCCTCCATAATGTTCAGTTCTCTCATCGTGTTTCATCCTTTCAGAGTGATTTGGAGATTGACATATCCAGCTTCTATTGGTACAATTATTATACTTGATTGTCATAATAAATCAAGTATGCAAATTGTTTTTACCTGGTATCAAAAACAATACCTGTCTAAAGTGGGGAATCAACAATGACTTACGAGGAGTTCAAAGAAAAGGTAAGCGACATCATTCTTACCGAGGGTGGAAACTGCCCTGTCATGCCGGTGGTGCAGATGCTCCAGGGAAAGTGGAAATTGCAAATTCTCTATGAGCTTTGTATTAAATCCCCCATGCGTTTCGGTGAACTGAAAAAGGGACTAAAGCCAATCACCAATACGGCGCTGACAAATGCCCTCAAAGAATTAGAAAAGGATGAACTGGTGCAGCGCATTCAATATAATGAGATGCCGCTGCGGGTAGAATATTTCCTCACAGAGAAAGGGCAGGACTTATTGCCGGTGTTTTATGCTATTTCACAGTGGGGGATGAAATACATTCCTTAAAAGTAAAGGGGACGGAAGCCTTCCGCCCCCTTTTTTAATAAAATTGATTCTTATTCAAGCATCTCATGCCCCGTCTGGAATTTGTACGATAGCCCACGGCAATCCGGTGCCTTTGCGGACTGGATTGGCGATGGGCTATCATTCTGCCGAGCAGCAGCAGATACCTCAAAAACCAGAAAGCACTTGAAATCAGGGCTTTTGGGCAAAAAGAAAGCACCGCAACCTTGATACCCATTGTATCAAAATTGCGGTGCTTCTTTGGTGGAGGCGAGGGGAGTCGAACCCCTGTCCGAAAACCATTCCACAGGACTTTCTCCGGGTGCAGACGGTTATTTACATTCCCTTCCCACGCCGTGAATCGTCACACTGCGCAGGTTGGTAGAGTCATGATGCGTGGCACGGTCAACTCTTTCCGTACGCACGGGCACCACTAACATGACGCCCCGGCCGGCTCGTGGTCCTTCCGGCAGGGACGGCCGCATTAAGCAGCGGCGAGAACGACGTTATCGTTGTTCTTTAATTTATAAGTTGCCCATTTTAAGGCGGCTGGGCGCCGCCACCCGCTTATCCTGCTTCCTAGTCCCCGTCGAAACCAGTACGCCCCCATTTCAAGTGAAGAATGAATAATGAAAAATGAAGAATGGGTTGTTGAAAGAACTGGTGTGCTATATTATGATAGCGTCAGGGAGGGAGAAGATGAAAGAAAATTTGTTGAAGACGAAATCTTTGGCGTTCTCAGTACGTATCGTGGGGCTGTACCGATATTTAACCGAACAAAAGAAAGAGTATATCCTTTCCAAGCAAATTCTGCGTTCCGGGACCAGTATCGGGGCCAACATCTACGAGGCAAATTACGGTCAGAGTAAAGTAGATTTTGCGGCAAAGCTGCAAATTGCACTCAAGGAGGCCGCAGAGACAGAATATTGGCTGCTTTTGCTCACCCAGACCAATTATCTGGAGGAGTCCATGGGAAAGTCCCTCAATGAGGATTGCCTGGAACTGAAACGATTACTCATTTCCAGTGTACGAACTGCACGAGATCAGAAATAAAGAATGAAACGAAAAGATGCAGGCCCTGGGAGAATAACACGCCCAAGGGCCTGCATTCTTCATTATTCATTCTTCGTTATTCATTTAAAGGGTCTCGGGCTCGGGATACTCCACGCCGAAGGTCTCCACGGTGACCGCCTTCATGCGCTGGTCCTCCAGAGGCTTGTCGTTGTAGTCCCGCTTGGCGGACACGATGCCGTCGGCCACTTCCATGCCTTCGATGACCTTACCGAAGGCGGCGTAAGCGCCGTCCAGGTGGGGAGCCTTCTCCACCATGATGAAGAACTGGCTTCCGGCGGAGTCAGGCCGCATGGAGCGGGCCATGGACAGCACTCCACGGTCGTGGGCCAGATCGTTCTTGAAGCGGTTCTGGGCAAACTCACCCTTGATGGAGTAGCCGGGGCCGCCAATGCCAATGCCCTGGGGGTCGCCGCCCTGAATCATGAAGCCGGGAATGACACGGTGGAAAATGAGGCCGTTGTAGAAGCCCTTCTTCACCAGAGAGATGAAGTTGTTGACGGTGTTGGGAGCCACCTCGGGATACAGCTCGGCCTTCATGATGCCGCCGTTCTCCATTTCAAAGGTGACAATGGGATTTTGAGCCATGGGAATTTCCCCTTTCCGTATATTAATTTAATATGTCATTGGGTTGATACCCTAGGACCTGGCCTTATAGGCAGAGAATATCGAATGGACGAGAGATTTTTCTGTCAGACAAGGCGCTTTTACGAAGTCATACTTTGTGTATGACAAGGGAAAGCAACGCAGTCTGGCGGGAAAAGGTCCGTTCAGGCGATGTTTGATCGCTTATAATGACAGGTCCTCAATAACGTCCGCGGGAAACACGGTCCATCTCCCGTTTGGCGTCCCGCTTGGCGGCCGCCTCTCGCTTGTCATACAGTTTCTTGCCTCGGGCCACTGCCAGCTCCACCTTCACCCGGGGACCGGAGAGGTAGACCGACAGGGGAATGAGGGAGTACCCGTCCTGCTGGACCTTGGCGTGGAGCTTTAGAATCTCCCGCTTGTGCAGCAGCAGCTTCCGGGTGCGCCGGGGGTCCTTATTAAAGATATTGCCCTGTTCATAGGGGGAGACATGCATCCCGTGGAGGAACATCTCTCCGTCTTTGACAATACAGAAGGAGTCCTTCAGGTTCACATTTCCCTTGCGGATGGACTTAACCTCCGTGCCGCACAGCTCAATGCCGGCTTCGTATTTGTCTTCAATGAAGTAGTCGTGAAAGGCCTTTCGGTTCGAGGCCAGTTGTTTCACCGATTGCTTTCCCACCCGGGACACCTCCTCTCTGGGCAGGGTAACAGTATACCACGGATTTGCCCACCCTGCAAGGGGGAGAAGGGGGGAGAAAGCGTAAAAAAAGCCCGTTCTGTGCCGGGAATCCTTCCCCTTCCATTGACAAAATTATGGGAGTATGGTTAAGATAGAGGTAACAAGAGAGGAAGATGGCGGGAAGGGGCCGTCGCAGACCTGGAAAGGGGAATGGGTATGAACATTACCGAATTTGCAGCGTTGGCAGGAGTTTCCAAAACAGCGGTCAGCCGATACTTTAACAACGGATACCTCAGCGCCGAGAAGCGAGCCGCCATTGAGGAGGCGGTGCGCCGTACCGGATATTCCCCCAGCGAGGCGGCCCGGGGTCTGCGCACCCGCCGCACCCGGCAGATCGGGGTGGTGCTGCCCCGGCTCAGCGGCGAGAGTACCGCCCGGGTGGTGGACGGCATCAGCCTGGTGCTGGGCGACAAGGGCTACCGGATGCTGTTGGCCAACACCGCCAACCGCCCGGAGCGTGAGGTGGAATATCTGGACGCCCTGCGCCAGAGTGGAGTAGACGGGGTGATCTTCCTGGCCAGCATTTTCACCCCCGAGCACCGGGCTGTGCTGAAAAGCATGCACATGCCGGTGGTGATTGTGGCCCAGCAGTACGACGGGTACAGCTGCGTCTACCACGACGACCTGGGCGCTGCCCGTGATTTGACCAGTTTACTCATCCAGCGGGGCAGCCACCCGGCGTACATCGGGGTCACGGCCCAGGACCGGGCCGCCGGCCTGTCTCGTCGGGAGGGCTATGTCCAGGCCATGCGCCAGGCCGGGCTGCCCGTGCGCACCGAGGACATGTGTGTGTCCGGCTTCCGGATGCAGGAGGGCTATGTCCAGGCCAAGGCGTTGATTCAGGCCCGCCGCCCCGACGGCATTTTCTGCGCCACCGACGCCATCGCCATTGGCGCCATGCAGGCCTGCCGGGAGCTGGGGCTCCGGGTGGGCAAAGACGTGCTCATCGCCGGAGTGGGTGACACCACCCTGGGACAGGTCACCGCCACCCCGCTCACCAGCGCCCACCTGCACTACGAGACCAGCGGCCAGGAGGCCGCCCAGCTGCTGCTGCGGCTGCTGCGCAGCCAGGGAGCCGGGGTGCGCAACGTGTGCCTGGGCTACGAGATCATGGAGCGAGCTTCCACCGGTGTTTTGTGAAACCTTGTGGAACTGACAAGATATTGAAGTTGCGTTCTCCCGGTAGAACAATAGATTTCCCCCTAAATTCGTGATATGATAGATTCAACAAGGATGAAACCGATTTCATTCTGGTTTCATCGAAAATCGTGAACAAGGGAGAGGAGATTTATGGACTACAGGCAGACAGCAGTGGAAATTCTCAATGCCGTTGGCGGATCGGAAAATGTCGTCAGCGCAGCCCACTGTGCCACCCGGCTTCGTCTGGTGATTGCAGACGACAAGAAGGTGGACAAGAAGACCTTGGAGAACGCCAACGGCGTGAAGGGCGTGTTCCAGGCACAGGGCCAGCTCCAGATCATTCTGGGCACTGGTACGGTAAATAAGGTGTACGCAGAGTTCATTGCGCTGTCCGGCACCGCTGCGGTGAGCAAGGACGAGGCAAAGGCTCAGGGAGCCAAGAAGGGCAATTGGTTCCAGCGTGCCATTAAGACCTTGGGCGACATCTTTGTGCCCATCATCCCCGCCATTGTGGCTTCCGGCTTCCTGATGGGCATCATGGAGTCGCTGAAGTTCATGACCAACAACGGATTCTTGGCTCTGGACACCAGCAGCTCTCTGTTTGTGTTTGCCGATCTGTTTTCCAACGTGGCTTACACCTTCCTGCCCATTCTCATCGCCTTCTCCGCGGCCAAGGTCTTTGGCGGCAATCCCTTCCTGGGTGCGGTCATCGGCATGATTATGCTCCACCCCAACCTGCAAAACGCCTGGACCGTGGCCACCGAAGGGGTGCACACCTACCAGGAAGTGTTCTTCGGCCTGTACGAGGTGCCACTGGTGGGCTATCAGGGCCACGTGATTCCCGTCATCATCGCTGTGTGGCTGATGTGTACCATTGAAAAGAAGCTACACAAAGTCGTACCCCCCATGTTTGACCTCTTTGTCACCCCGCTGGTGAGCGTGTTTGTCACCGGCTACCTGACTCTGGCCGCCATCGGCCCCGTGTTCACCACCGTGGAGAACTTCGTCATCAACGGCGTGCAGTGGCTCATCGCCATCCCCCTGGGCATCGGCTCCTTTGTCATGGGCGGCCTGTATGCCACCACCGTGGTCTCCGGCATCCACCACATGTACACCATCATCGACCTGGGGCAGTTGGGCCAGTATGGCCTGACCTTCTGGCTGCCCCTGGCCTCGGCCGCCAACGTGGCCCAGGGCGGCGCTGCTCTGGCGGTTGCCCTGAAGACCCGCAACAAGAAACTCAAGTCCATGGCCCTGCCCGCCTCTCTGTCGGCGTTCATGGGCATTACAGAACCTGCCATCTTCGGCGTAAATCTCCGCTTCTTGCGGCCCTTCATTGCCGGGTCCATCGGCGGCGCCTGCGGCGCTCTGTACGCCTCCATTGTGGGGCTGGGTGCCACCGGCACCGGCGTCACCGGTATCTTCGGCGTGCTGCTCCACCTGCACCGCCCGGTTCAGTACCTTATCACCATCGGCATTGCCACTGGCGTGGCCTTCGTCCTATCCTGGATGTTCGGCATCAAGGAAGAGGAACCTGACGCCCAGCCGGAACAGGCTGTGGAGCAGGCTCCTGCCTCCGCCCAGCTGGCGGCGGGCCAGGGAGAAGACGCAGTCTGAGCCCTCCCTCTTCCAGGCGCCTCTGGGAAGATTCCCTGGGGCGCCTGGATTTTTGGAAACCGACAACGATAAGCGCTGAATGAGGAGGACCACAATACCATGAGTAATGCATTGCAGCGGGATTTGGAGCGGCTGGTGGCCCGGGTGGAACGGGAAGACGGACCCCAGGCGGCCGCAGACCCCTTCCGCCAGACCTTTCACCTGATGCCCCCGGTGGGGTGGCTCAACGACCCCAACGGCCTGTGCCGATGCGGGGACTGGTACCACGTGTTTTATCAATACGGGCCCTTTGACGTCACCGGAGGGGTGAAGCACTGGGGCCACTATCGCAGCCGGGACCTGCTCCACTGGGAGGCTCTGCCCGTCATGCTCTACCCGGACCAGCCCTGGGACATCCACGGGGTGTACTCCGGCTCCGCCCTGGTGGAGGACGGAACGCTGTATCTCTACTACACCGGAAACGTGAAACACGCCGGAAATTACGACTACATCAAGGCCGGGCGGGGCCACAACACCGCCCTGGCTGTGTCCAAAGACGGGGTGACAGTGGAGTCCAACACCCTGTTGATGGAGAATAAAGACTACCCCGACGGCCTGACCTGCCACGTCCGGGACCCCAAGGTGTGGGCTCAGGACGGGAAATACTACATGGTCCAGGGGGCTCGCACCCTGGACGACCACGGCCAGCTGTTGGTGTTCGAGTCCACGGACAAGTTCAACTGGACCTTCCTCCAGGCCCTGAAGACCCCCCACCACTTCGGCTACATGTGGGAGTGCCCCGACCTGTTCTGTGTGGACGGGCAGTGGTTCCTGGTGTGCTCGCCCCAGGGGGTGCCCCACGAGGAGACCCGGTTCCAGAACGTGTACTCCTGCGGCTATTTTCCCCTCCACGGTGACTTCCGGGGGGAGTATTCCCTGGGCGAGTTCGTGGAGATGGACCTGGGCTTTGACTTCTATGCCCCCCAGACCTTCCAGGACGGGGACCGCCGCCTGATGTTCGGCTGGATGGGCATGCCCGACGCCGACTACACCAACCCCACCACCCAGCGCGGCTGGCAGCACTGCCTCACCGTGCCCTGTGAGCTGCGGCGGCAGGGGGACCGGCTGGTGCGCCTGCCCGCCGTGGAGGTCACGGCTCTGCGGGGAGCTGCCATCCCTGCCCATCAGGCCCAGGTCTTTGACCTGGAGGCCATGACAGAGCCCCGCGGGCGGATGGTGTTCCGGGACGCCGCCGTGCTGGAGTGGCAGCCGGGGCTGGTGACCCTCTCCTTCCTGGAGGGGGGGGCGGGACGCACCCTGCGCCGGGTGGCGGTGGACCAGCTGAACGCTCTGCGTATCTTGGGGGACCGCTCCAGCCTGGAGATCTTCCTCAACGATGGCCAGCAGGTGCTGTCCACCCGCTACTATCCCCAGCCGGAGGCCCAGGGCATTGCCATCACAGGTGCTCAGGCCCGGGTGTGGGAGATGGGCGCCATGCCGGTGACCCAAGCTGAAGGTTAAACCGATGACCGGACAAGCGGATGCACTCCTTCCTGGGTGCATCCGCTTTTTTAGCAAAAGGAGAGGGGAAAGAGGGGGGATTCTGTGGCAAATCACCACTTGTTTTTCGGTTAAGAATGACATATAATACTATGGTTTCATATGAAGGAAAGGAGGGGCGTCGGATGGATACACGTCCCATTGGAGTGTTTGACTCCGGCCTGGGCGGCCTCACCGCCCTGCGGGAGCTGGCCCGACGGATGCCCCAGGAGGATCTGGTGTACTTCGGGGACACCGGACGGGTGCCCTATGGCAGCCGCTCCAAAGAGACCATCATCAAGTACGCCCAGCAGGACGTGGCCTTTTTGAGCACCTTTGACCCCAAGGCCATTGTCATTGCCTGCGGCACCGTGTCCACCACCGCTCTGGACACTCTGCGCCAGCAGTATGCCGTGCCCCTGTACGGGGTGGTGGAGCCCGCCGCCCGGGCCGCCGCCCATCGCACGAAAAACGGCAAGGTGGGGCTCATCGGCACCCAGGCCACCATTCGCTCCGGAGCCTACGAGCGGGCGCTGGATGCCCTGCGCCCTGGCACCCAGGTGACCGCCCGGGCCTGCCCCCTCTTTGTGCCTCTGGTGGAAAACGGCCGCTTCCACCCCGGCGACATCGTGGTGGAGACGGTGGTGAAGGAGTACCTGGAAGAGGTGAAGGCCCAGGAGGTGGACACCCTCATGTTGGGCTGCACCCACTATCCCTTGCTGCGAGAGGTCATTGGGGCCTGTATGGGCCCTGAGGTGGAGCTGGTGGACGTGGGCGCGGAGTGCGCCCGCTGGGTCATGGGACAGCTCTCCGGCCGGGACCAGCTGGCCCCTCAGGACCGGAAGGGCAGCCACCGCTACTTCGTCAGCGACAGCACCGGGGACTTTGCCGCCCTGGCCTCCATGTTCCTGGGTGAGGACGTCACCGGGGACGTGGAGCAGATTGACATCACCGTGTACTAATGGGAGGACGGGAGCCATGACAGACAATGTGATTATTTCCATCAAAGGCACCCAGGTCAGCGCCGAGGGCGGACCCGATGAGATGGAGCTGGTGACGGCGGGCGTGCTCAACCAGGAGGGAGAGGGGCGCTACACCATCTCCTACGAGGAGAGCGAGCTCACCGGACTGGAGGGCACCACCACGGTGGTGCGGGTGGACGGCCCCCGGGTGACCCTGCTGCGAGAGGGGAGCATCAACTCCCAGATGGTATTTGAAGAGGGACAGCGCCACCTGTCCATGTACGAGACCCCCTACGGCTCTTTGTCCGTGGGTATCCTCACCCGGCGTATGCGCTCCACCTTGGGTGAGGCCGGGGGAGACCTGGAGATCGACTACGCCATTGAGATCGACCATCTGCTGGCGGGTCAGAACATCTTCCGCATGAACGTGAAAAAGGACCCGTCTATTGCTCAGTGACAGGCGGAGTTAGACTACAAAGGAGAGAATAACCATGGCAAATTTGATTCAGACCGCCCGGGACCAGGTGGCGGAATTGACCCAGAAGGCCTATGAGAAGGCCGCCGCCCAGGGCCTGCTGCCCCAGGGTGAGACCATCCGAGGCACCGTAGAGGTGCCCAAGGACAGCCGAAACGGGGACTTTGCCTCCTCCTTTGCCATGGCGGGGGCCAAGGCATTGAAGATGGCCCCTCGCGCCATTGCCCAGATCATTCTGGACAACCTGGAGCTGGAGGGCACTCTGTTCCAGCGGGCTGAGATTGCCGGCCCCGGCTTTTTGAACTTCTTCTACTCCCCCAACTGGTACCAGCAGGTGCTGGGTGCGGTGGAGGCGGACCCCGCCGGATATGGCTCCAGCGACGTGGGCCACGGCCAGAAGGTGATGGTGGAGTTCGTCTCCGCCAACCCCACCGGCCCCATGCACATGGGCAACGCCCGTGGCGGCGTGCTGGGTGACACCCTGGCCAACGTGCTCTCCCGGGTGGGCTACAACACCTGGAAGGAGTTCTACGTCAACGACGCCGGCAACCAGGTGCACAAGTTCGCCCAGTCCATCCACGCCCGGTACATGCAGATCATCCTGGGTGAGGACGGCTACGAGTTCCCCGAGAAGGGATACCAGGGCGAGGACATCAAGGAGCTGGCTCAGGCCTTCTACGCTGTCCACGGCGACAGCTACAAGGACGCTCCCGAGGAGAAGTGGCTGGAGGACATGAGCGCCTTCGGCCTGGAGCGCAACATCCCCAAGATGAAGGCCGACCTTAACAAGTACGGCATCGAGTACGACCAGTGGTTCCTGGAGTCCGAGCTGCACAACTCTGGCTATGTGGCCCAGACCGTGGACCTGCTGGCTCAGAAGGGCTGGACCTACGAGAAGGACGGGGCTCTGTGGCTGGACACCACCGGACTTTTGAAGGAGAAGTACCTGCGGGAAGGCAGAAGTCAGGAGCAGGTGGATAAGCTGGATTTGAAGGACGACGTGCTGCGCCGGGCCAACGGCTTCTACACCTACTTTGCCGCCGACATCGCCTACCACCGCAACAAATTCGAAGAGCGTCACTTTGACAAGGTCATCAACGTCTGGGGCGCTGACCACCACGGCCACGTGGCCCGTCTCCAGGCCGCTCTGGACGGCCTGGGCCTGGACGGCTCCAACCGCCTGGTCATCGTGCTCATGCAGTTGGTGAACCTGCTCCAGGACGGCAAGCCCGTGCGGATGTCCAAGCGCACCGGCAAGGCCATCGCCCTCCACGACCTGCTGGACGAGATCAGCGTGGACGCCGCCCGCTACTACTTCAACAACCGGGCCTCCACCAGCCCCCTGGACTTCGACCTGGACCTGGCTGTGCGTCAGGACGCCGACAACCCCGTCTACTACGTCCAGTACGCCCACGCCCGTATCTGCTCCCTCATCGCCAACCTGGCTGCTGAGGGCGTGCAGGTGCCCGCCTGTGCCGACGTGGACGCCGCTCTGCTCTCCACCGAGGAGGAGCGGGGCCTCATCAAGACTCTGGCCCAGTACCCCAACGAGATCGCCCAGGCGGCCCAGCACTACGACCCCAGCCGCATCAACCGCTATCTCACCGGTCTGGCCGGGGACTTCCACCGCTTCTACAACGCCTGCCGCATCAAGGGGGAGGAGCCCCAGGTGCAGGCAGCCCGGCTCAAGCTGGCCCACACCGTGCGTCTGGTGCTGGCCAACGGCCTGGGACTGCTGGGCGTGACCGCTCCGGAAAAAATGTAAGTCCCGCTTCCGCCCTCCGGCTTGCAACAGGAGGGCGGATTTTTGCGGAGGATTTGAAAAAGTGCACAAAAGAGCCTTTGGATTTTTATAGATTATGAATATAATATGGAGAAGTTCTAAAGAATCTATTAAGAAATGGAACAACCCCTTGCAAGTTGCGTCCAAAGGGAATAGAGTAGTACAACCGATCGGTGTGGAGACCGATGGGTTGGAGATAGAAGAATGAAAAAGAACGAAGAAAAGGATATGAGGTGTGAACTATGTTGATGATGCTACAGAAATTCTGCGGCGTACTCACCTTGATCTTGGCGGTCTTGTATGCATATCAGGCGTTTTACGTCGTGGTGGGACTGCTGCGCCGGAAGTATCCGGTGTCCGGGCAGGCCAAGACGCTTCACCGATATGCAGTGCTCATCTCCGCCCGTAACGAAGAAGAGGTCATAGGTGAGCTCATTGAAAGCTTGCAACAGCAGGACTATCCCAAGGAACTGCTGGACATTTATGTGATTGCCGATAACTGTACCGACGCCACCGCCCAGGTGGCCCGCCAGGCTGGCGCCCACGTCTATGAGCGCTTTGATCGGGTGCGGGTGGGCAAGGGCTACGCCATGGACTGGTTCTTCCACCGCCTGGAAGAGGAGGGGAAGGGCGAAGTCTATGACGGCTACTTTGTCTTTGATGCGGACAACATTGTGGACCCTGCCTTTGTGCGGGAGATGAACAATGTGTTCGATTCCGGCGACTATGCCGCCATCACCTGCTACCGCAACTCCAAGAACTACGCCTCCAACTGGATTTCCGCCGGCTACTCCCTGTGGTTCCTCCGTGAGGCCCGCTTCTTGAACTTCTCCCGCATGCAGATGGGCACGGGCTGCGCCATCTCCGGTACCGGCTTCCTGGTCTCTGCCCAGGTGGTGCGGGACAACGGCGGCTGGCCCTACCACCTGCTCACCGAGGACATTCAGTTCTCCATTGACTGCGCCGTCCAGGGCCGCCGCATTGGCTACTGCGACAAGGCTGTGGTGTATGACGAGCAGCCCACCACCTTCCAGCAGTCCTGGACCCAGCGGATGCGCTGGTCCAAGGGCTTCTATCAGGTGGCTGCCCGCTACATAGGAGGCCTGTTCCGGGGCTGCTTTACCCAGAAGAAGGGGCGCTTCGCTTGCTACGACATGATGATGACCGTGGCTCCCGGTATGCTGCTGACCATGGGCGTGCTGGGTGTGAACATCTTCATCTTCCTGTCCGCCCTCACCGAGCCCCGCATTGTGGCCACCGAGCTGGTGCAGGACTCCCTGCTCTTTGTCATGGATAACCTGTTCAACTTCTACCTGGTCATGCTCCTCTACGGCGCTGTGACCCTGGCGGTGGAGTGGAAGGCCATCCATGCCCGGGCTGTGGATAAGGTGATTTATCTCTTTACCTTCCCTCTGTTCATGCTCACCTATATCCCCATCTCTCTGGCCGCTCTGGTGCGCCGAGTGGAGTGGAAGCCCATTCGCCACAACTCTTCGGCCAGCTTGAAGGCCAAGAATGGCTCTTTGACTTAACGTTTAAAATGACTCCCTGGGGTGTAAGCTCCAGGGAGTTGTTTTTTGAACGTGGATGTCAGGGAGAAATTGGACTTCTCTTGTTTCAAGGCATAGGCTTGCCAGCCTGGTGGGGACGCTTCCCGCTTGGGGTTCCTTTTGCTCGGTCAAAAGGAACCAAAACCCGCTTAGGGCGTTCCCCCCTAAGTACCCCCCTGGGGTACGAGGCTGGCCCTGCGTCAAGACTAGGTTCGGCCCGTCACCCTTGCTGTGGCCCCTGTCGCTGCCACCACACCAGGCCACCTTGGGTAGCTGGCCCTATAACCAGGCGGTTTCCATGGCCGGGCCTACCCTGGAGAAGCGGCGTTCCCGCCGCCGGAAGCCAGGCTTTCGTTAGCTGGGAACAGCGGCTCACCAGGGTTAGGCCCTGGCAATAGAAGTACACCCACACAGAGGAGTCGTTGCTTTCGGTAGAATTTCCACGCCATCTATGTGACCCCACTAGCCCAAGGGCCGAAACGAGAAGGACGCAGGGACATCCAGTACCGCGGGGTGGATTCCACAAGGAGGGGGAAGGCCCCTCCTTTGGCGATTCTTTGGTGACTTTCTCATCGGGGAGAAAGTCACCCCAGCGGAGCGCGTCTCCCCTCGCCAGGGGAGAAAGGCTGCGCCTGAGAACTGGAAGAAGCACCAGCTTCTTCACCAAAAGGCGTGGGCCAAAGTCCACAGAGATTTTTCCATCTGTGCGCCTTGGGGGCTTGCAATCCAGGCAGGGGTATGGTATACTGCTATCGTAAGTAGGGTAGTTTAGGTAAGAGTGAGGCATCCGCCTCACTCTTTCTTTTCGGACATCAGGAAAGGAGCTGAGTGAACATGGCAAAAGTGACCGACGTGGTGGCCCAGCTGGCACAGCCCATCGTGGAGCAGGCCGGATGCACCCTGTGGGACGTGGAGTACGTCAAGGAGGCCGGAGAGTGGTTTTTGCGAGTCTACATCGACAAAGAGGGCGGTGTGGACATCAACGACTGCGAGGCGGTGTCCCGACCCCTGTCCGATCTGTTGGACGAGGCCGACCCCATCCAGGGCAGCTACACCTTTGAGGTGTCCTCTGCCGGGCTGGACCGCCCCCTGAAAAAGCCCGAGCACTTTGCCGCCTGCGCCGGACAGCAGGTGGATGTGCGCTTCTACCGCCCCGTGGACGGGCGCAAGGAGTACACCGGCGCCCTGGTGGGCTGCGACGGGGACGGCAACGTCACCGTGGATGACAAGACGTTTGAGAAAAAGGACGTGGCGCAGGTGCGTCTCCACGTCACATTTTAAAGGAGTTCATTGATATGGCCAAGAAAAAGACTGCTGCAAAGAGCATGGAGCTGGACGCCAAGGAATTCTTTGCCGCCATCTCCGACATTGAGAAGGAAAAGGGCATTCCCAAAAGTTACATGATCGACAAGATCACCCAGGCTCTGGTGGCCGCCTACAAGCGGGACCACGCCGGGATCACCGACAACGTGATCGTGGACGCCAATGAAGAGAAGTGCTCGGTGCGCATGTTTGTCAAAAAAGAAGTGGTGGAGGAAGTGACCAACCCCAACACTGAGGTTGCTATCGCCGACGCCCGCCGGGCTCTGCCCCGGGTGGCTCTGGGCGACGTGCTGCGCATTGAGATCAAGCCCAAGAACTTCGGCCGTATCGCCGCTCAGACCGCCCGCCAGGTCATCGTCCAGGGTATGCGGGAGGCGGAGCGCTCCATGATTTTCGACGCCTTCTCCGCCAAGGAGCACGAGATCATCTCCGGTGTGGTCACCCGTGTGGACGCCCGCAACGGCTCTGTGTCCGTGCGCCTGACCTCCGGGTCCGAGTTCACCGACTCCTTCCTCTCCGCCGACGAGCAGGTGCCCGGCGAGGTGGTCAAGGAAGGCGACCGCATCCGGGTGTATGTGGTGGAGGTGCGCCAGGCCAACCGTGGTCCTCAGGTGGTCATCTCCCGCACCCACCCCGGCCTGGTCAAGCGCCTGTTTGAGCTGGAAGTGCCTGAAATCTACGACGGCACCGTGCAGGTCATGTCCATCTCCCGTGAGGCAGGCAGCCGCACCAAGCTGGCCGTGTGGAGCGAGGACGAGAACGTGGACGCCATCGGCGCCTGCGTGGGCCCCAAGGGCCAGCGGGTCAACGCCGTGGTGGAAGAGCTGCGGGGCGAGAAGGTGGACATCATCAAGTACTCCGAGGACCCCGCCGAGTATGTGGCTGCCGCTCTGGCTCCCGCCGAGGTGCTCAGCGTGGTGGAGCTGGAGCCCGGCAAGCGCTGCCGTGTGGTGGTGCCTGACGACCAGCTGTCCCTGGCCATCGGCAAGGAGGGCCAGAACGCCCGCCTGGCTGCTCGCCTCACCGGCCTGAAGATCGACATCCGGCCCGCCAGTGACCCCGAGCCCGCCGAGGAGCTCATGGAGGAGACCGCTGAGGAGCCCGTGGAGGTCGTAGAGGATCAGCCTGAGCAGGCCGAGGAGCTGATGGGCGAGGAGGAGTAAGCCTCCCGCCCCACCGAACATGAATCATTGGGGGTGAAGGAGAATGCCGAAAAAAATACCCATGCGCCAGTGCCTGGGCTGCCGGGAGATGAAGCCCAAGGGCGAGCTCATTCGTGTGGTGCGCTCCCCTGAAGGGGAGATCTCCCTGGACTTCAAGGGAAAGAAGCCGGGACGGGGGGCCTATGTGTGCCCCAACCAGCAGTGTCTGGCCCGGGCCAAGAAGGCCAGGAGCCTGGAGCGGGCCTTTTCCGCCCCCATTGCCCCAGAGGTGTATGAGGCCCTGGAGGAGCAGATGAAGGCGGGTGAGACGCCGTGAGCCAGAAGGCATTGAGACTGCTGGGGTTGGCCCTGCGGGGCAACAACCTGGCGGTGGGTGAGCTCCCTGTGGGGGAGGCCTGCCAGACCCACCGGGCCCGCCTGGTGCTCCACGCCGCCGACGCTGCGGAGAATACGGTACGTCGGGCCGGGCGAGAGGCCCAACGGGCGGGAGTGGAGCTGGTGGCTCTGCCCTGCACCAAGGAGGAGCTGGGGGCGGCCTTGGGCCGCAACAGCTGCGCCGTGGCGGCGCTCACCGATAAGGGGCTTGCCGCAGCGGTGGTGGCGGACCTGGCCCAGACCAACGGCGACCTGGAGCCCTTGGCCCAGGCCCTGGCAGAGTCCAGCCGTGGAAAACAAACCAAAACTGTGGGGCGTCGTCGCACCCCACGCAACGCGAACTGATGGAGGTGGCCGATTTGAGCCTTACGAAATATAGCGCCCGTGACGTGGCCAAGGATTTTGGGGTACAGCCCAAGGAAATTGTGGGTGTGCTGGCCCAGCACGGGATGAGCAATGTCTCTCCCACCAAGACCCTCACCGACAAGGAACTGACGGTGATTTTTGAGCACCTGACTCAGAACAACCAGGTGGCGTCCATTGAGAGCATCTACGCCGACGTCTACCACGAGAAGAAGCCCGCGGCTCCCGCCGCCAAGGCCCAGGGCAACCAGGCCCAGCAGGCCGCCCCTGCCAAGCAGGGCGAGAAGGAGCCTGCCAAGGCCGTCGAGCACAAGCCCCACAGCCGCACCCCCGAGAAGAAGATTGTGGACACCCGTAAGGGCGGCGGGGTGAACCTGGAGAAGTACGACCAGCGTCTGGAGGACCTGGCTCCCGATAAGGCCAACCGCATGCAGACCGGCAAGCAGAAGTTCCAGAACCGCGGCGGCAAGAACCGTGGACAGAACTTTGGCAACAAGCGCAAGCAGGAAGAGGCGGAGAAGATGCGCCGCCTCCAGCTGGAGATTGCCAAGAAGACCCCCCTCACCGTGAAGATTCCCGACGAGATCGGGGTGGGCGAGCTGGCCAGCCGCATGAAGAAGACTGGCGCCGAGGTGGTCAAGTGCCTGATGAAGAACGGCATTATGGCCTCTCTGTCCGAGATCATCGACTACGACACCGCCGCCCTCATCGCCATGGAGCTGGGCTGCAAGGTGGAGAAGGAAGTCATTGTCACCATCGAGGAGAAGCTCATTGACGTCTCCGAGGACAAGGAAGAGGACCTGGTGCCCCGCGCCCCCGTGGTGGTGGTCATGGGCCACGTGGACCACGGCAAGACCTCTCTGCTGGACTATATCCGTCACGCCAACGTGGTCTCCGGCGAGGCCGGCGGCATCACTCAGCACATCGGCGCTTACCAGGTGGAGGTCAACGGTAAGCCCATCACCTTCCTGGACACCCCCGGCCACGAGGCCTTTACCGCCATGCGTGCCCGTGGCGCCATGGTCACCGACGTGGCCATCCTGGTGGTGGCCGCCGACGACGGCATCATGCCCCAGACCGTGGAGTCCATCAACCACGCCAAGGCCGCTGAGATTCCCATCATCGTGGCCGTCAACAAGATGGATAAGCCCACCGCCAACCCCGAGCGCATCAAGCAGCAGCTCACTGAGTACGGCCTGGTGGCCGAGGACTGGGGCGGCGACACCATCATCTGCCCCATCTCCGCCAAGACCGGTATGGGCATCGACAACCTGCTGGAGATGGTCACCCTCACCGCCGAGATGCGGGAGCTGAAGGCCAACCCCAACCGTACCGCCCACGGTACCGTCATCGAGGCCCGTCTGGACAAGGGCCGCGGCCCTGTGGCCACTCTGCTGGTGCAGAACGGTACCCTGAAGCAGGGCGATGTCATCATCGCCGGCATGGCCGTGGGCCGTGTCCGTGCCATGACCGACTACAAGGGCAACAAGGTCACCGAGGCCGGCCCCTCCGTGCCTGTGGAGATCATCGGTATGGGCGAAGTGCCCGGCGCCGGTGACGACTTCCACGCCGTGGCCGACGAGCGCATGGCCCGTGAGCTGGTGGCCCAGCGAAAGGAAGAGATGAAGAACGCCACCACCGGCCACGCCAAGCAGAAGGTGTCTCTGGAGGAGCTGTTCAGCCAGATTCAGGCCGGCGAGATGAAGGATTTGAACATCATCGTCAAGGCCGACGTCCAGGGCTCTGCCGAGGCTGTGAAGGCCAGCTTGGAGAAGCTGTCCAACGCCGAGGTGCGGGTGCGTGTCATCCACTGCGCCGTGGGTGCCATCAACGAGTCCGACGTGATGCTGGCCACCACCTCCAACGCCATCATCGTGGGCTTCAACGTGCGTCCTGACAAGAACGCCGCCGACTCCGCCCACCGCAACAACGTGGATATGCGCATGTACCGGGTCATCTACCAGGCCATCGAGGAGATCGAGGCCGCCATGAAGGGCATGCTGGCTCCCAAGTTCAAGGAAGTGGCCCTCGGCGAGGCCGAGGTGCGCCAGGTGTACAAGATCACCGGCGTGGGCATCGTGGCCGGCTGCTACGTCACCGAGGGCAAGGTGGCCCGCAACGCCCAGATTCGTCTGGTGCGCGACGGCATCGTCATCCACGAGGGCGTCATGAACTCTCTGCAGCGGTTCAAGGACTCCGTCAAGGAAGTGGCCCGTGGCTACGAGTGCGGCATCGGCATTGAAAAGTACAGCGACATCAAGGAGGGCGACATCATCGAGGCATTCCAGATGGAGCAGGTGCAGCAGTAATTACGCTCTATTTTTGTGTGGGGGCGGGCGGCAACTCGCCTGCCCCCACATTCCATATTTCAAACTGGAAGTGGTAATATGAAGCCCAAAGTATACATTGACGGCAAACAGGGCACCACCGGCCTGCAAATCTATGACCGGCTGGCCCAGCGCAGCGACATTGAGCTGCTGCTCATCCAGGAGGACAAGCGCAAGGACGTGGAGGAGCGGAAAAAGCTTTTAAACGCCGCCGACCTGGTGTTTTTGTGCCTGCCGGACCAGGCGGCAAAAGAGGCGGTGGCCCTGGTGGACAACCCCAACACCCGCATCATCGACGCCTCCACCGCCCACCGCACCAACCCCGACTGGGACTACGGCTTTGCGGAATTGTCCGAGAACCATCGAAATAACATCGTCCGGTCCAAGCGGGTGGCAAACCCCGGCTGCCACGCCAGCGGCTTCATCGCCTCGGTGTACCCCCTGGTGCAGCGGGGGGTGATTCCCGCCCACTTCCCCCTGACCTGTTACTCCCTCACCGGATACTCCGGCGGCGGCAAGAGCATGATCGCCGAGTATGAGCAGGAGGGACGGGAGGCATGCTATGATAGCTGCCGCATCTACGGCCTGACCTTGCAGCACAAGCACCTGCCAGAGATGCAGAAGATCTGCGGCCTGGACCGGGCCCCGGTGTTTGCCCCTGTGGTGGGAGACTACCCCCAGGGCATGGCCACCACCGTGCTGCTGCCCTGGGTGGACGCCAAGCTGGCCCATGAGGCCCTGTGCGAGCACTACGCCGGGCAGGCCCTGGTGAGCGTGGCCCCTCTGGGCGGGGACGCGCCCATGATCTACTCCAATGCCCTCTCCGGCAAGGACACCATGCGTCTGGTGGTGTACGGCCACGAGGGGCAGACCGCCGTCACCGCCGTCTTTGACAACCTGGGCAAGGGTGCGTCCGGGGCTGCGGTGCAGAATATGAACCTGATGCTGGGCTTTGACGAGACCTGTGGTCTGAGCCTGTAACCAAAGGAGGAAAACACTATGGCAAGCAATCGCCTGGGACGTATCAACGAGGAGATTCAGCGGGAGCTGTCCGCTCTCATCCCCACGGTGAAGGACCCCCGGGTCACTGGCCTCATCTCTGTGACCCGTGTGGAGACCACCCCCGACCTGCACTTTGCCAAGGTCTACGTGTCCGTGCTGGACAAGACCGAGGTGGCCGGAGTGATGAAGGGGCTCAAGTCCGCCGGGGGCTACCTGCGCCGGGAACTGAGCCGGGCCCTGAACCTGCGCCACACCCCCGAGCTCATCTTCGAGCGGGACGACTCCATCGACCACGGCGCCCACATCCTGGAGATGCTCCGGGACCCCAACGTGGTCAAGCCCGCCAACCCCGCCAACGCCCACATCGTGCTGGACGAGGAGGATTGAGCATGACCCACCAGGAAGCGGCTCGGTTTCTCACCGAGCACGACAACTATCTCATTTTGACCCACAAGCGCCCCGACGGGGACACCATCGGCTGCGGCGTTGGCCTGTGCCACCTGCTGCGCAAGATGGGCAAGACCGCCTGGCTGCTCCCCAGCTTGGACGCCACCGCCCTGTTCCGGGAGTACCTGGAGGGGGTGGAGGCCCCCGAGGGGTACACCCCGGACACGGTGGTGAGCGTGGACGTGGCCACCCTGGGGCTGCTGCCCCCCAATGCCCAGCCCTATGTGGAGCGCATTGACCTGGCCATCGACCACCACCCCTCCCAGGAGTTCTTTGCAAAGGAGACCTGCCTGGAGGCGGACAAGGCCGCCTGCGGCGAGATCCTGTGGGAGATCGCCCAGGACCTGGGGGTGATGGACGAGACCATCGCCACCCCCCTCTATGTGGCCGTGTCCACCGACACCGGGTGCTTTGTCTACGCCAACACCACCCCCCACACCCACCGGGTGGCGGCGGGGCTCATGGAGCAGGGCATTGACTTCAAGCGCCTGAACAAAAAGCACTTCCGCACCAAGTCCGTGGCCCGGATGCGCCTGGAGAGCCTGCTGCTCCAGGGCCTCTACCTGTGCCACGACAATACCGTGGCGGTGGCCACTCTGTCCTTGGACGTGATGGCCAAGGCCGGAGCCACCAACGACGACACCGAGGACATCGCCGCCTTTGTGGGTCAGTTGGAGGGACTGCGCCACTCCGCCACCATCCGGGAGCTGAAGCGGGGAGAGTGCAAGATCTCCATGCGCACCAACGCCGACTACCTGGACGCCTGCGCCGTGTGCGCCCATCTGGGAGGCGGCGGACACAAGGCCGCCGCTGGCTGTACCGTCATGGGCAGCGTGGAGGAGGCCAAGGCCGCCATTTTGCAGGCCATCGACCAGGAATTAAACCGTAAGTAACCGGGGAGGAACACAGGATGCCCAACGGAATTATCATCATTGACAAGCCCCAGGACTGGACATCCATGGATGTGTGCGCCAAGCTGCGGGGCGTGCTGGGAGAGCGGCGGATTGGACACGCCGGGACCCTGGACCCCATGGCCACCGGAGTCCTCCCCGTGTTTGTGGGCCGGGCCACCCGGGCGGTGGAATTTGCCGAGCGGGGGGACAAGGAGTATGTGGCAGGGCTGAAGCTGGGCCGGGTCACCGACACCCAGGACACCAGCGGCAACACCTTGGAAGAGCACCCGGTGGCGGTGACGGCCGAGCAGGTGAAGGCGGTGCTGCCCCAGTTCACCGGGGACATTCTCCAGGTACCCCCCATGTATTCCGCCATTAAGATCAATGGTAAGAAGCTCTATGAGCTGGCCCGGAAGGGGAGAGAGGTGGAGCGGCCCGCCCGGCCCGTGACCATCCATGCCCTCACCCTGGAGGGGCAGATCGCCCCCGACGAGTTTACCATCCGGGTGAAGTGCTCCAAGGGCACCTATGTGCGCACCCTGTGCCACGACATTGGAGCGGCTCTGGGCTGCGGCGGGTGCATGAGCTCTTTGCGCCGCACCATGGCCTGCGGCTTTACCCTTCAGGAGGCCCATCCTCTAGCTGAGGTACTGGCCTGCGAGGACCCGGCGGGGCTGCTGCGGCCCATCGACTCCCTCTTTGCGGACCACCCCGCCCTCACCCTGGGCAAGCGGGGGGCAGACCGGGTGCGCCACGGCGCTCAGGTGTGTCAGCCGGAGGCTCAAGACGGCACCTACCGCATTTACGGGCCGGAGGAGGAATTCCTGGCCCTGGGACGGGTGGAGCAGGGGAAGCTCCTCATGGTCAAACGCTTTTTTCAACCCACTTGAACGGAGAGAGAACCATCATGGCAGAGAAACAACGAGTCATAGCCCTGGGCTTTTTTGACGGGGTACATCGGGGCCACGGGGCGCTGCTGCGCACCGCCCGGGAGCTGGCGGACGAGCGGGGAGCCATTGCCGCCGCCGTCACCTTCGACCACCACCCCCGGGACCTGATTCGGGGTGAGCCCACCCCCCTCATCAACACCCACCAGGAGCGGGCCGTCATTATGAAGCGGTACTACGGCACCGACGAGGTGCTGGTGCTCCCCTTTGACCGGGCCATGATGGAGATGCCCTGGCGGGAATTTGCCACCCACATCCTGTCCGAGCAGATGGGGGCCGTCCACGTGGTGGCGGGCCACGACTACCACTTCGGCTACAAGGGAGAGGGCAACGTGGACCGGCTGCGGGAGATCTGCGGGGAGATGGGCATTGGCTGCACCATCATTCCCCCGGTGCAGATGGACGGCATCACCGTCTCCTCCACCTACATCCGTGGGCTCATTGCCCAGGGGGATATGGACCGGGCCTGTGATTTTTTGGGTCACCCCCACCTCATCAGCGGCACCGTGGTCCACGGCAAGCAGCTGGGCCGCACTCTGGGCATTCCCACCGCCAACCTGGTGCTGCCCCCCAATGTGCTGGTGCCCGCCTTCGGGGTGTACGCCACCCGGGTGCATGTGGCAGGGGGGACCCACCTGGCGGTGACCAATGTGGGGGTGCGCCCCACGGTGGACGACTCCAACCAGGTCACCGTGGAGCCCTGGATTCTGGACTTCGAGGGCGACCTGTACGGCCAGACCATGGAGGTGGAGCTGCACACCCATCTGCGGGGCGAGCGGAAGTTTGACGCCCTGGAGCAGCTCCAGCAGGAGATTTTCCGCAATGCAGACCAGACCCGGGCGTTCTTCGCCAGGGGAGAGGCAGAGGGATGATCGCCACGGTGGTGATTGTGGAGATGTCGGCGGTGGGGGGCGCCCTCATTGTGGGCATCGCCATCAACATGCTGGGGCTGGGCAGAGAGAAGATAAAGGTGGGGAATATGCTCCCCGCCATGTTCCTGCCCCTGGTGTATTTCCCTATTTCTCACGTGATCGGCAGCCTGGTGTCCTAGGCTGTCGATTTTTTGCTCTGAAAATGGGCACTATGCACAAAAACATAGGAAAAAATACCGTTTGGAATGTACAGGTAATTATAAGAAAATTCCTTGCAAATGGGCCTGGAAAGCAGTATACTGGATGGCAGGAAGCGACATTCCGGATTTTTTTGCGGCAAATTTGTTAAAAAAATAACGACAAGTCTGCCGCTCGCCTTTTGTAAAGTCGTGTTAAAAATATAACGTTCCACCGCAGTTTGATGGAAATTCGATGAAGAAAAGGTAGTCTGGATGTAAAATTTGATTGCAAGGAGGCAATCCACATGTCATTTGTGAAGTTTGAAAAGCAGGGCAATGTGGCCGTTCTGACCATCGACCGTCCCGAGGCCCTCAACGCCCTGAACTCTCAGGTCCTGTGCGACCTGGACGCCGCCATCTCCCAGGTGGAGGCCGACGACGAGGTCCGTGTTGTGGTGCTCACTGGCGCTGGCCGTTCCTTCGTGGCTGGTGCTGATATCGGCGAGATGGTGAACTTCTCCGCCATCGACGGCAAGAAGTTCGGTGTCCACGGCGGCTCCATCTTCCTGCGTCTGGAGAACCTGTCCAAGCCCGTGATCGCTGCCATCAACGGCTTCGCTCTGGGCGGCGGCTGCGAGCTGGCCATGGCCTGTGACATCCGCATTGCCTCTGAGAAGGCCAAGTTCGGCCAGCCCGAGGTGGGCCTGGGCATCACCCCCGGCTTCGGCGGCACCCAGCGTCTGCCCCGCATCGTGGGCATCTCCAAGGCTATGGAGCTGATCCTCACCGCCAAGGTCATCGGCGCTGCCGAGGCCAAGGAGATCGGCCTGGTCTCCCAGGTGTATGCTCCCGAGGAGCTGATGGACAAGGCCCTGGAGCTGGCCAACGCCATCTGCGCCAACGCCCCCATCGCCGTGTCCGAGTCCAAGCGCTGCATCCGCATGGGCATGCAGACCGACATCGCCACTGGCTCCGCCTTCGAGGCTGAGGCCTTCGGCGTGACCTGCGGCACCCAGGACAAGAACGAGGGCATGGGCGCATTCCTGGCCAAGCGTGCCGAGAAGAACTTCCAGAACAAGTAAGGGCTCTCAAGAAAGTACCAAGTTCTTCGCCCATGCACTCGTGGGGCCCCGCAAGGCGGGGCGGCGCTAGCGCCGACAAGTGTTTTGGCCTGGGCCAAAACCTTGAAATCGACGGAATTGATTTCCGGCGATTTGAGTGAAATCATGGGGTCCCCGCACGGTGTGTTACACCGGGTGGGGCGGGCATGGGTGCCTTCCTGGAGAAGAGAGCTGAGAAGCACTTCCAGAACAAGTAAGCACCTCTTGGAACATAAGCCCTCGGCAGAGTTTCGCCGTCCGCAGACGGCGAAAGAAAATGAAATCCGTATTTTCTGAGGACATGTGCATCAGAAAATACACTTCTCAGCCCGCAAACGTGCGAGCAAGGCGAGTGCGATGCAGCGGGCTGCAATCTCCTCGAGAAAACGCTTGCGTTTTCGAGACTTAGTCGAGAAGCACTTCCAGAACAAGTAAGCTATTTCCCTTATCATATATTAAAACTGGTCATTCCAGTGAGGAGGAACTTATCATGAAGAAAGTTGTAGTCATCGGTGGCGGCACCATGGGTCTGGACATCGCCCAGGTCTTCGCTCGCAAGGGCTTTGACGTGGTTGTCCGTGACATTAAGGACGAGATCATCCAGGCTTCCGAGGCCCGTCTGAACAAGGGTCTGGACAAGCTGGTGGCCAAGGGCAAGATGGACGAGGCTGGCAAGCAGGCCATCCTGGACAAGATGTCCTTCACCACCGACCTGAACGCTGCTGCTGATGCTGACCTGGTGGTTGAGGCCGCCATCGAGAACCTGGAGATCAAGAAGTCCATCTTCGCTGAGCTGGACGCCATCTGCAAGCCCGAGACCATTCTGGCTTCCAACACCTCTTCCATCTCCATCACCGCCATCGCTGCCGCTACCAAGCGTCCCGACCGCTTCATCGGCATGCACTTCTTCAACCCCGCCACCGTCATGAAGCTGGTGGAGGTCATCCGCGGCGCCAACACCTCCGACGAGACCTACAAGGCCATCTATGACCTGTCCGTGGAGATCGGCAAGGAGCCCGTGGAGGTCAACGAGGCCCCCGGTTTCGTGGTCAACAAGATCCTGATCCCCATGATCAACGAGGCCTGCGACCTGCTGTACACCGGCGTTGCCACTGCTGAGGGCATCGACACCGCCATGAAGCTGGGCGCCAACCACCCCATGGGCCCCCTGGCTCTGGGCGATCTGGTTGGTCTGGACGTGTGCCTGGCCATCATGGACACTCTGTACAATGAGACCCACGATCCCAAGTACCGCGCCTCCCTGCTGATGCGCAAGATGGTGCGCGCTGGCCACCTGGGCCGCAAGACCGGCAAGGGCTTCTTTGACTACACCAAGAAATAATTTGCTCCCATCCGGGGGGCGGCAATGCCACCCCCCGGTCTCATACTGATAAGGAGGAAACATTCCATGGATTTCAAACTGTCCAAAGAACAAGAAATGATGCGCAAGCTGTTCCGTGAGTTTGCGGAGAACGAGGTCAAGCCTCTGGCTGCCATGGTGGACGAGGAGGAGATGTTCCCCGAGAACACCGTCAAGAAGATGGCTGAGCTGGGCATGATGGGCATCTACTTTCCCAAGAAGTACGGCGGCGCTGGCGCCGACGTGGTGAGCTACGCCATGGCCGTGGAGGAGCTGTCCAAGGTCTGCGGCACCACCGGCGTTATCGTGTCCGCTCACACCAGCCTGTGCTGCGCTCCCATCTACGAGAACGGCACCGAGGAGCAGAAGATGAAGTATCTGCCCAAGCTGTGCTCCGGTGAGTGGCTGGGCGCCTTCGGTCTGACCGAGCCCGGCGCTGGTACCGACGCTCAGGGTCAGCAGACCACCGCCGTGCTGGATGAGTCCGGTGAGAACTGGATCATCAACGGCTCCAAGATCTTCATCACCAACGCTGGCTTCGCCAACGTGTTCGTCATCTTCGCCGTCACCGGCACTGTGCTGGACAAGCGCGGCCGCAAGAGCAAGGAGATCTCCGCTTTCATCGTGGAGCGCACCGATCCCGGCTTCAAGGTCGGCAAGCACGAGAAGAAGATGGGTATCCGCGGCTCCTCCACCTGCGAGCTGATTTTCGAGGATTGCGTCATTCCCAAGGACCGTCTGCTGGGCAAGCAGGGCAAGGGCTTCGCCATCGCCATGAAGACCCTGGACGGCGGCCGTATCGGCATCGCTGCTCAGGCTCTGGGTCTGGGCGAGGGCGCCGTGGAAGAGGCCATCAACTACACCAAGGAGCGCGTGCAGTTCGGTCGCCGCATTTCCCAGTTCCAGAACACCCAGTTCCAGCTGGCTGAGATGCACACCAAGATGCAGGCCGCTCAGTTCCTGGTCTACTCCGCCGCTGCCAAGAAGCAGGCTGGCGAGAAGTACACCATGGACGCTGCCATGGCCAAGCTCTTCGCTGCTGAGGCTGCCAGCGACGTGACCCGTCGTGCCGTTCAGCTGTTCGGTGGCTACGGCTACACCCGTGATTACCCCGTGGAGCGCATGATGCGTGACGCCAAGATCACCGAGATCTACGAGGGTACTTCCGAGGTTCAGCGTATGGTTATCGCTGCCAACCTGGGCATTAAGTAATTGAGGAGGAAGAGCGCATTATGAAAATCATTGTCTGTGTCAAGCAGGTGCCCGACACCTCCGGCAAGGTTGCTGTGAAGGCTGACGGCACCATGGACCGTGCCGCTATGGCCACCATCTCCAACCCCGATGATATGAACGCTCTGGAGGCCGCCCTCCAGATCAAGGATAAGAACCCCGACACCAAGGTGGTTGTCATCTCCATGGGTCCCCCTCCCACGGAGTCCATGCTGCGTGAGTGCCTGGCTATGGGCGCTGACGAGGCTGTGCTGGTGTCCGCCCGTGAGTTCGGCGGCGCTGATACCTTCGCCACCTCCACCACTCTGACCGCTGCCATCCGCAAGATCGGCGTGGAAGAGGGCGACATCGTGTTCTGTGGCCGTCAGGCCATCGACGGTGACACCGCTCAGGTCGGTCCCCAGATCGCTGAGAAGCTGGGCCTGCCCCAGGTCACCTATGTCACCGGCATCGACTACACCGACGGCCAGCTCACCGTTCGCCGCGAGCTGGAGGATGGCTACATGACCATCAAGGTGCAGACCCCCTGCCTGCTGACCTGCATCAAGGAGCTGAACACTCCCCGTTACATGCGTGTGGCTGGCATCATGGATTGCTATTCCAAGCCCTACACCGTGCTGGACTTCAACGCTCTGGTGGACGATCCCATGGTGGAGCTGGAGACTGTCGGCCTGAAGGGCTCTCCCACTCAGGTGTACAAGTCCTTCTCTCCCCCCGTCAAGGGCGCTGGCACCATGCTGGAAGGTGCCGACAAGGCTACCTGCGAGCAGCTGGTGTCCATTCTGGGCGAGAAGCACATCATTTAAGGGAAGGAGCACTGAATTATGGCTTTCAATAGTAAAGACACCGCCGCCTTCAAGGGCGTGTGGGTATTCTGCGAGCAGCGCGACGGCGTCATCCTGAGCACCGGCTACCAGCTGCTCAGCGAGGGCCGCAAGCTGGCCAACGATCTGGGCGTGGAGCTGTGCGGCGTGCTGCTGGGCCACGAGGTCAACGAGACCTACGCCAAGGCTCTGGGCGGCTACGGCGCTGACCGTGTGTACATCTGCGATCACCCCCTGCTGAAGGACTACACCACCGATGCCTACACCAAGGTCATCTGCGACCTGGTGGAGGACAAGAAGCCCGAGATCTTCCTCATCGGCGCTACCAACATCGGCCGTGACCTGGGCCCCCGTGTGGCTGCCCGTCTGAAGACCGGTCTGACCGCCGACTGCACCCACCTGGACGTGGATGTGGAGAAGTACAAGGCCTTCCTGAAGACCACCTCCACCATCGACGTGGACAACACCAAGTTCGAGGAAAACACCAACCTGAAGATGACCCGTCCCGCCTTTGGCGGCCACCTGATGGCCACCATCGTGTGCCCCGACTATCGTCCTCAGATGTCCACCGTGCGTCCCGGCGTGATGCAGACCCAGGCCTACAACGAGGAGACCGCTGCTAAGACCGTCCTGGAGAAGGTGGACGTGCAGCTGACCAAGGAAGACATCCACGTGGACCTGGTGGAGATCGTCAAGTCCGCCAAGAAGGCCGTTGACCTGATTGGCGCCGACGTGGTTGTCTCCGTGGGCCGTGGTATCAGCGCCGACCCCAAGCGCGGTCTGGAGATCGCTGAGGAGCTGGCCAACGTCCTGGGCGGCGTGGTTGGCGCTTCCCGTGCCGTGGTGGACGACGGCTACATCGGTGTGGACCACCAGGTTGGTCAGACCGGTAAGACCGTTCATCCCAAGATCTATGTGGCCCTGGGCATTTCCGGCGCCATTCAGCACGTGTCCGGCATGCAGGACGCTGAGTGCATCATCGCCGTGAACAAGAATGCCAACGCCCCCATCTTCGACGTGGCTACCTACGGCATCACCGGCGACCTGTTCAAGGTCGGCCCCATGCTGGCTGAGGCCATTGCCAAGTACAAGGCTGAGAAGGCCTAATTGACCATTTCAAACATGGGTCCCCTCGGGGACCCATGTTTTTTGCCCTTTTCCAGCAAGAAATTTCCAATTATGTGGATTTTATCGCCGGTTCAGCCACTTTAGCAGGATAGAAAACTACCAGTTCCGGCCCTGCGTAATTTTGGAAAAAACCTGGAATCCCTTGTACCACAACGGATTGAGGATGTTGAAAACTTTGTGGAAGCTGTGGATAACTCTCTGTATAGCGGTTGTAAGTGGAGGGCAACTATGGTACCATAAGGAAAATATAGGCGAATACAGGGGGAGGGGATGGAACCATGATAAACTTTTGGGGGACAAAAGAGACTTTGAACTGGACGGTAGACAACCTCATACAGGGAGAGAAGATGGATTCGTTTGGTGATTGCAAAGAGGCGGATATAACGGAGTTGTTCAAACGCTGTTTTGATTTGGCTGACCAGCTGTTTGATCAGACCCTGGTGCAGCGGGAGGTGCACACCGCTGCCTGTGACCGACTCAAGGGTCTCATCGAGAAGATATGTGAGAAACCAGAGCAAACCGCCGCAGCGCCCTACTATCACCTGGCCCGAGGAAATGTGCGGTTTCGTCAAGCCCTGATTTTGAATCGGTGGAAGCCCTTGCCCTATTCCATGTGCCAAGAGGCACAAACGTGTTTTGAAGAAGCTCAAAAGGCAGAGGATTCCGTGTGCCGCTGGCTGGCCCAACTCATGGCGGCCAAGTGTGAGCGGGAGATGGAAAAATTTCGTTATCACCACAGCAGCAGCCCGTCCTTCCAGAGAGGGGAAGGGGCGATGAACGCATTTGAGCGCATCGTAAAGGAGATTCCTTCCGACAACGGGGAGCTGAGGAAAATCACTCTGGATGCTGTCATCAACATGGGGCGCTGCAAGCGCAATCAGATGGAGCATCAGGAGGCGATTCCGTATTTTGCGGCGGTGTGCGCAGCGTTGGCGCCCAAGTGTGATGATAGTGAGGGAAATAATATCATTGCGCAAATGGAGTTTGTGAAAAAGTATGGGGAAATTGATGCTGGAATCAAGGACAATTTGCACACGGCAGTGGAAGACTTACAACAGGAGCGGAAAAAGGATGATCCACAATATTTGCAGGCCCTGGTGAATCTGGTTTCTTGCCTCACCGATGGACCCAGAGCTTATGCCGAGGCTCAGGAATTGGCATTGCATGTGTTAAAAAATATTCAAAAGGAAAATACAGACATGCAAAACAATCTGGGCAGGCTGTACCGCAAGAGAGGGGATTACCTCAAGGCCAAGGAAGCGCATAGAGTTGTGATGGACAACCAGAGAAGGGCCAGAGAAGAGAATAAAAACTACTTTGTGGACGAGACGGCCTCGCTTAACCGCTACGCCGAGTTGGAACAGGCCAAGTGTTCCATCCGTCTGAAATATTTTGAACAGGCCTTGGAGCAGTTGGAGCGTCTGCTGGGGTTTTATGACAAGGACCCGGAGGTGCTGCTGTGGAAGGGGCTGTGCTATCGCAATCAGGGACAGCTGACCCAAGCGGTGGAGGTACTGAAATCCCTGTGCGACGCAGAGAAGGTAATTCGTCCCGGCACCGTAGGCCTCAAAGCCCGCTATGCGATGGGGACTTGTTATCTGCCGAGCGCCCCGGCCCAGGCCAAGGTGTGGTTTGAGCAAATCGTCCAGGCGGAGCCCAGCGATATCCCCGCTTTGAAAAATTTGGGGTGGTGTCAACAGATGCTGGGGGAATATCAGGAGGCCATTAAAAGCTATCAGGAGGTCCAGGAGTACAATGAGAATGGCCCCTATCTGCGAAGGGATTTTACATGGATATCCACATGCAACGACTTGGGGCAGTGCTACCTGTATCAGGAGAACGTGGAGCAGGCCTTGGAGCAGTTTAAAAAAGTGGTCGAACAGGAGTCCTCCAATTATATAGCCTTGAGTGGTGCTGCCTGCTGCCTGCGCCGACTCAAGAAGAACGTAAAAAATATCGATGTAGATTTTGTAAAAAAGCTAATTGGCGAGAATGAAACAGAATCCAAGGACTTCAAGGACTTCAAGGGGATGGCGGTGGCCTTAGCCAAAAAAGCCAGGGAAGTTGCGCCTGGCAACCCCCATGTGGAGTCGGAGTATGTACTGTGTTTAATTAGAAATGGAAAGAAGAGCAGAGATGAAGTAATAAACCAGGTACTGAACATTGACCAAGTGTTTCCACGAGAACTGTGCGTGCAGGCTTTAGCGGAATTGGCAAGATGCGTAGAAAGGATAACAGACGAGCAAGAAAGAAAAAATAAATATCAAGCATTTCATTATTTGCGCCCTATGAAATGGGAAGCGGCTTCTCAGCAGGTAGAGGCTCTGGTGAATAGTACAGAGTTTCGGGAAATGTACAAAGAACCCGAGTCGGGGAAACAGTCGGAGGTGGACAGAGAGCGGCAAGGGAAACTTCTGGCCTATGTCTACCGCCTCCACGACACTATGGAGCAGATCAAAACGACCCTGCGTTTGAATCGAGCGCAGCTGAGGGAAAACCCATGTTGGCACTACACCCGGATGAGCACCATGCAAAAGCTACTCCTGGCCCAGGGGGAACAGCAGCCCAGGTTCCGTCTGTCCAATGTGGCATACATGAATGACTCGGCGGAAGGGGAGTCCTTTGGTAAGTTGTTGGAGCAGTATGGGAGCACCCCGGAGACGTTACAGGCATACGGACTGCTGCCGGGCGGCGAGGCACCCAACGACTCCAGCTTGCGCAACGTCTACCTCACCAGCCTTTGTACTGCGGACGACTATATCTATATGTGGGCCATCTACGCTGACAAGGGTACCGGGTGCAGCTTAAAGTTTGACGAGAACTTTTTTGATGTGAAGGATTCCTACCCCCAGGGCTATATTCCCTTTCACGTGGAGAAAAACAGCTATCCCCTCTACCGGATTGTATACCTGACCGATCAGGGAAAATTCAAGGATAGAGGGAGGAAACTCAAAAAATACCTGAGAAAAATAAAGAACATTTTAAAGGATATACAGCAGGAAATGCAGGACATTCCCTTAGCCTATATCACCGCCATGCTGGACCAGGTGCGCTATCTCTTTAAGTATGATGAATATTCCAGTGAGAAAGAAGTGCGGTGCCTGGTGGTGACAAGAAAGCGCGAACTGGCGGCGGGAGAGGGTGACACCCCCTACCTGTACACAGAAATCGACAAGGAGATTCGATTGGACGAGGTGCGTTTTGGCCCCAAGGTATTCAAAAGCCCGGAAAAGGAGGCGTGGATGTATGCTACCGACCGGGTCAAGAAAGTGTCCTACTCCAACCGCCACTACCGATGACACAACGCCCCCACATCTGCTTTGAGATGTGGGGGCATTTCAACGGATTCAACCCTTGACGGGGGTGGGCGGGCATGGTAAGATAAATCTGCTGTATGACTGACGGAAGTGGAGTGACCACGTGGAGTACAGCCGACGCCCATGTGCGCCGTATTGCCGACCGTCTGGGCGCACGAGAAATCAGTGCGCCCTTTTTTTGTTTTTGAGGCGCAGGAAGGAGCATGGAAGATGAAAACAGACATTCAAATTGCCCAGGAGGCCCAGATGCTGCCCATCGGACAGGTGGCGTCCATGGCCGGGATTGACGAGAACCTGCTGGAGTATTACGGCAAGGTGAAGGCCAAGATCGACATCACCCCGTTGCGCAATGTGCCCCGGAAGGGCAAGCTGATTCTGGTCACCGCCATCAACCCCACCCCCGCCGGAGAGGGCAAGACCACCACCTCCGTGGGCCTGGCCGATGCCCTGCGCCGCATGGATAAAAACGTGATGCTCTGCCTCCGGGAGCCCTCTCTGGGCCCCGTGTTCGGCGTGAAGGGCGGCGCTGCCGGCGGCGGCTACGCCCAGGTGGTGCCCATGGAGGACATCAACCTCCACTTCACCGGCGACTTCCACGCCATCGGTGCCGCCAACAACCTGCTGGCCGCCATGCTGGACAACCACATTCAGCAGGGCAACGCCCTGGGCATTGACGTCAAGAAGATCACCTGGCGCCGCTGCGTGGATATGAACGACCGCCAGCTGCGCAACATTGTGGACGGCCTGGGTGGCCGGATGCAGGGCGTGCCCCGGGAGGACGGCTTCGACATCACCGTGGCCAGCGAGATTATGGCCGTGCTGTGCCTGGCCACTGGACTGTCCGACCTGAAGGAGCGGCTGGGCCGCATGATCGTGGGCTACACCTACGATGACAAGCCCGTCACCGCCGCCGATTTGAAGGCCCAGGGTGCCATGGCTGCCCTCTTGAAGGACGCCATCAAGCCTAACCTGGTGCAGACCCTGGAGCACACCCCCGCTCTGGTCCACGGCGGCCCCTTCGCCAACATTGCCCACGGCTGCAACTCCGTCTCCGCCACCGACACCGCTTTGAAGCTGGCCGACTACGTGGTCACCGAGGCGGGCTTCGGCGCCGATCTGGGCGCTGAGAAGTTCCTGGACATCAAGTGCCGGGCCGCCGGGCTCACCCCCGACGCCGTGGTCATCGTGGCCACGGTCAAGGCTCTGAAGTACAACGGCGGCGTGCCCAAGACTGAGCTGGGGGCGGAAAACCTGGAGGCTCTGGAGCGTGGCCTGCCCAATTTGCTCAAGCACGTGGAGAACATCACCCGTGTGTTCGGCCTGCCCGCCGTGGTGGCCATCAACCGCTTCGCCAATGACACCGAGGCCGAGCTGAACCTCATCCGCACCCGCTGCCAGGAGCTGGGGGTCAATGTGGCCCTGTCCGAGGTGTGGGGCAAGGGCGGCGAGGGCGGCCTGGAGCTGGCCGAGGAAGTGCTGCGCCTGTGCGACCAGCCCCAGGACTTCCACTACGCCTATGACCTGGACCTGCCCTTGAAGGACAAGATTCAGACCATCGTGGAGAAGGTGTACGGCGGCGCTGGCGTGCACTACACCGCAGCCGCTGCCAAGGAGCTGGCCCGTCTGGAGGCCATGGGCTTTGACAAGCTGCCTGTGTGCATGGCCAAGACCCAGTACTCCCTGTCCGACGATGCCTCCCAGCTGGGACGGCCCGAGGGCTTCACCATCACCGTGTCCAAGGTGAAGGTGTCCGCCGGCGCTGGCTTCGTGGTGGTGCAGACCGGCGACATCATGACCATGCCCGGCCTGCCCAAGGTGCCTGCCGCCGAGAAGATCGACGTGGACGAAAACGGCGTCATCTCCGGCCTGTTCTGAGATATAAAATTCGTTTGGCGGCCATCCCCCCACGGGGATGGCCGCCATTTTTGCGTCATTTTTTGCCGAATAGCGCCGCCTGCCGCTCCAAAAACAGCTGGACCTGTTCTTCGTCTAAGGTGTAAAAGGTGCGGTTCCCGTGGATGGTGCACTGCACCAGGCCGCAGTCAGAGAGCTTATTCATATGGTGGTGGATGGTGTTGCGGCTGAGAGAGAAGCGGGTGGACAGCTCCTGCACATAGGCGGTGCGTCCCCGCAGATAGCACAGAATGTCAAACCGGGTGGAGTCCCCCAACAGACGGTAGGTCTCGCACACCTGGTCCTGGGCGGAGGTGCGGCCGCTGACCAGCTCCATGAGCTCCCGCCGCAGCACGCCGCCGTAGATGCGCACCTGGCCGGGGGCCTCGTCAAAGGTCAGGTTGGTGTCCGCCCCGAAGAGGAAGGGGTGGAGGGTGTAGGTGGTCTCCGGGGCGGGGCGCAGGTGGGACAGCTGGGTGAAAAACTCCAGCTGAGACAGGGGGGCGCACTGTTGGAGATAGGGGGCGGCCAGCTCTTCCAGCTGGGCCTGGTGTTCCTCCAGGTGGGCCACAATGGGGCGCAGGCACGCCAAGGCCCGCGCTCCCACCGCCCGGTGGGAGCGGGAGAGCTCCAGCAGGGCCACCTTGGTGGAGTCCGGGGCGTTGAGCCCCAGTACCAGGTCGGTGAAGACCTGGGCGTCCATCCGGCGCTGGTTGGGCAGGTCGTCCTCAAAGATGCTGGCAATGCCCCAGACCACCTCCTCCCGGTCCAGCCCGTCCACCAGCTGGGAGAAGGCCTCCCAATCCCCTTGGAATCGGTCCAGCAGGGGATAGAGGAGGAAGAAGGCGGGAGAGCTGGAGCCGATGGTGTTGTAGGGGAAGCCCTCCAGGTTGCCAAACAGCGCCTGGATTTCCTTTTCCTCAGCAGTGGCCACCCGGTCCAGCTGGTGGGTGAGGGCCTTGAGTCGCTCCAGAGCCTGGCACAGAGCGGGGCTGGGCAGCACCTTGCGCTGCTGAATGCGCTGCTCCATCTGGTCCCAGGTTTTGTTGCTGGCACGCCGTCCCAGATAGGCCAGTGCTTCCAGAATGAGGTTTGGTTTGTGTTGAATTATCATAGAAATTCCTTTCTGCCCCGGAGTTTCAGCTGATACGGTAAGATTGGCTGGGGCTTGCAGTTGACAATTTTTTGGAGAGTTGACAATTTCTCTTGACAAAGGGAATGGGTGGAGGTATCATTTGACCATGACATACGCCTATCGTACAAAACGAACGATGTCCATATGATAGCATGGCAGAGCCCTTTGGGCAATGGGGGTATGTGAGATTCAGATAGAAGGGAGAAGAACAATGGAAAAAGTCAGAAAAAGCATGGCAATGTTACTTGCCGTCATGATGCTGGCTGGCGCACTTCCCGGCGAGGCTTGGGCTGAGGGCACTCAGACCAATGAGCGCACGGTCCAGGCCCAGGAAGTGGAGTCCGAGTCCCGGGTGCAGTATCAGGACGCCCAGGACGACAGCCAGCCCCGATATGCAGAGAATGAGGTGGTAACCGTCATCGTGGAGATGGAAGCTCCTGCTGTGATGGATTACTACCAGGTCAGCAGCTACGCTGCCTCTGTGGGCGACGAGACCAGCGCTGGTGAGGCGGTGTCTGAGTACCTGGCCTCCGCCGATGCCCAGCAGACCACCCAGCAGCTGCTGAATGACCAGCAGGGCATCATCGACCAGGTGACCGCTCTGGCCGCTCAGCAGCCTGCGGTGACCGATGCCACCGAGGAAAACAGCGGTGAGCCGGTTGGTACCATTGTAGGCCAGTGGGCCACTCTGGTCAATGCCATGGCTATCCGGGTGCCCTACAGCGCTCTGGATGAAATTCGCAACCTGGACGGGGTCAAGCGGGCCTATGTGGAGCTGGTGTATGACCGGCCCGAAGAGACCAGCGGCACCGTGGACGGGGACAAGGCCTGGTACTCCTACAGCTATGATAAGGTAGGGGTGGAAGGTGTCTGGAGCCAGGGCTACACCGGTCAGGGCATGCTGGTGGCCGTGCTGGACACCGGCCTGGACCTGAAGTGGGGCGTGACCCAGAACGAGGATGGCACCCAGGGCCGCGGCGTGGTGCGGGTCCACGAGGCCTTCACCGACAACTCCTTTAAAAACGACCCCAGCGATGCCGAGAGCGGCTGGAATCTGCGCTACACCTCTGAGAGCCTGGCTGCCTTCCTGGAGGACAACCAGCTCAACTCCACCACGGGTGCCGATGGCGGCGTGATCGTGTGGGACTACAACGGTCTTTATAAGAACCTCAAGGTGCCCTACGCCTGTGACTACGCAGACGGCGACATCAACGTCCTGCCCACCTCCAGCGACCACGGCACCCACGTCTCCGGTACGGTGGCGGGCTATGCCGAGACCAGCGAGGGCGAGGTCATTTTCTCCGGCGTGGCCCCCGATGCCCAGATCATGATGATGAAGGTGTTCCCCGATCAGGACGGCGGCGCCCAGCAGTCTGTGACCCTCAACGCTCTGGAGGATGCTCTGGCCTTGGGCGCAGACGTCATCAACCTGAGCTTGGGTTCTGACAACGGCTTTGCCGACGACGACACCATGCAGAACGAGCTGTATGCCCGCATTGAGGAGGCCGGCATTGTGCTCATGACCTCCGCCGGCAACAGCAGCTACTCCTCTGCCAGCAACAACTACGGGGACAACCCCCTGACCTCCAACGTGGACACCGCTATGATGTCCTCTCCTGCCATTTACGACTCCAACCTGAGCATTGCCTCTCTGGAGAACTCCATCCAGGTACAGTCCTACCTGACCTGGACCAACGAGGACGGGGAAGTGCGGGAGATCTCCTACACCGACCCCTGGACCGTGGCCATGAAGGCCACCTTCGCCGACGGCAAGGAGTACCCCGTCTACCTGGTAGAGGGCACCGGTACCTGGAGCGACTACAACGCCGTGGGCTGGTACAATGAGTACTCCAATCAAAATGGCAAGACCGGCTTTGCCCTGGTCAAGCGCGGCGACCTGTCCTTTGCCGATAAGGTCACCAACGCCCAGTCCTTCTCCACTGTGGTCCACGGAGAGAAACGGGGCATTCTGGGCGTGCTGATCTATGACAGCGATCCCAATGCCACGGAACTGATCAACATCAGCGTGGAGAACACCAGCCTCACCAGCGCCTTTATCAACGGCCAGGACGGCGCTGCCATGGAGGCTGCCCTCAAGGCAGGTCAGTCCGTGAACATCGTGGTTCCCGAGGACGACAAGGCCGTGGAGAGCCCCACCGATGGTCAGATGTCCACCTTCTCCTCCTGGGGCGCCGGTCCCAGCCTGGAGCTGAAGCCTGAGATCACCGCCCCCGGCGGCAACATCTGGTCCACCATCATTGACCAGATCAACACCGCCGACCAGGGCTACACCGGCAGCTACGGCATGATGAGCGGTACCTCCATGGCCGCCCCTCACATGTCCGGTATTGGAGCTCTGGTGCGCCAGTACGTGCAGTCCAGCGCAGCCTTTGCCGGCTTGGAGGCCAGCGAAGTGGGTGACGTGGTCAACCAGCTGCTGGTGAGCACCGCCGTGCCTCAGACCGATACCAATGGCGTGTACTACTCTCCCCGTCAGCAGGGCGCCGGTCTGGTCAACGCCACCGCCGCCGTGGAGACCCCTGCCTACGTCACCGTGGACGGTCAGAACGTGGGCAAGCTGGAGCTGTTGGACGACCCCGACCGCACCGGCAGCTACGACATCACCTTTGATGTACACAACATTTCCGACAAGGCCGTGACCTACCATGTGGCCATCACCCTCATGCGCCCCGACACCCAGACTGTGGACAGCGCCTGGGGTGAGCGGGACACCATGATGCACCAGGACGTGGTCATCAAGACTGTGGAGCTGGGCCAGGTCACCGTGGAGGCGGGCCAGACCGTCACCTTCTCCAAGACTGTGACCCTCACCGACAGTGAGAAGGCCCAGATGGACCAGCTGTTTGAAAACGGCGTGTATGTGGAGGGCTTTGTCTCCCTCACCGACACCGCCGGCACCGCTCCTACCCTGGGCCTGCCCATGCTGGCCTTCTACGGCGACTGGACTGCCGCCCCCATCTTTGACCAGGGCGACTGGACCGACGAGGCCGAGGACGGCGAGAACGTGATGAACAACGAGTCCACCTGGGGCGTGTCCCTGCTGGGCTGCACCATGATCAACTGGAGCTCCGGGGGGATCGTCGGCTACCTGGACCTGGGCCAGAATCCCTTTGACTCCGACGCTGTCATGAACCAGACCCTCTATCACGAGGAGAACATCACCATCTCGCCCAACGGAGACGAGTACTTCGACCGCATCGACGACTACATTCTCTATCAGCTCCGTGATGCCAAGATGATTGTGGTGCGGGTCACCGATGCCGAGACCGGTGAGGTGTACTTTGCCGACTGGAACTCTTACATCACCCGTACCCTGTACAACGCCTCTTACGCCACCGCCATTCCCCAGAGTGCCATGTACTACGGCCTCATTCCCACCTGGGACGGCACCGACCAGGAGGGCAACGTCCTGCCCAGCGGCACCCAGTGCACGTATGAGATCATCGCCTATGGCGAGGGTGACTACGGCGACAAGGTGTACAACGAGGAAGTGGGCTATGACATCACCAACTTTGACGCCGTGGCCGCTGGGGAGCTCACTCCCACCTTCAACGGCCATGAGATGGACATGACCGGCGACGTGATCTCCTTCTCCGTCACCGTGGACACCGTGGCCCCCGAGCTGGAGAACAACACCGTCTCCATCTACGAGAAGAATGGCCGCACCTACATGACCGGCACCGTCTATGACGAGGACGGCTCTCTGGCCAATATCGAGGTCTCCCCCTATGTGGTCCGTACCTATAAGGACGGCTACGGCGATCCCAACTACTCCGAGGTGGGCGTGGATGCCACCAACGCCTTCCTGGTGGAGAACTTCTATGACCCCGCCGTGAAGACCCACACCTTCACCGTGGACGTCACCGAGTACGCCCACACCGTTGAGAGCTATCCCGGCGAGAACAGCTGCTATGACTTCGAGTGGACCGGCAACGTGCTGGTGTCCTGCGGCGACTACGGCGCCAATGACCGCAGCTATGCCATCACCGTGGATTCCACCCAGGGCCTGGTGCTGTCTCAGACCTCCGCTCTGCTCCATCCCGGCAGCACCTTCGACCTGAGTGTCATCGACAACACCGACCAGGAGGGCGCTATGACCCGTACCTCCAGCAACCCCGAGGTGGTCACCGTTGACGATTACGGCCATGTCACTGCGGTGGCTCCCGGCCAGGCCGTGATTACCGTGGCCAAGGGCGACGCCAGCGCTGCCTGCGTGGTGGCGGTGGAGGAAGTGCCCACCGTGGTGGAAGACTTCGACCTATCCATCCAGAGCTTTGACGGCCTGAAGCCCGACGGCCAGGTGGTGGTGAAGGTGGAAAACCTCCAGCCCGCCAATGTGGATCTCTCCGAGATTCGCTGGACGGTGTGGGAGGATGAGGACTACGCCGAGGACTATGCTGAGGGTCTCATTGATGTGGACCAGTACACCAGCGATGGACTCTCCGGCGTGCTCTACCTCACCGTGTCCACCTCTCAGGAGGGCCTGGAGCTGCCCGAGGGCAACGGCCGCCTGGATGTGACCCTCAACGGTGTCACCCGTTCCATGGACATCAACTGGGACGACATCTACACCACTTCCGATCAGGATGACCTGGTCTCTGACATGGCCATGGGCGACCAGGTGGTATACGTGGATCAGGGCCAGACCGCCGAGCTGGTGGCCAAGTATCGCCAGAACAAGCTCCACGAGACCAGTGAAGTGCTCACCGAGCTCACCGGTCTGCAGCTGGACGGACCCGACTTCTACTATGTGGGCGGCACCTATGATGGCACCCTGGTCAACGAAGCGGGATATGAGCTGCCCGAGGAAATCCACCTGTACACCCGGTACAACTACGCCGACGGCTCCACCTCCGATGTGGAAATCGTCAACTACAGCTGGTACCATGCCTATGACTATGACCCCGAGACCGGCGTGCTCCACGTCAATTACGCCCCCAACGGTGCCAACAACAACCTGGTAATCAAGGCAGAGGGTGTGGAATCCCAGGGCGCTGAGGCTGGCACCATGTCCGGCCAGACCTGGACCCGTCCCGATTCCCTGTATGGTCCCTTTGACTGGACCGTCACTTCCGGCAACGGCGAGCTGACTCAGGGTACGGTAGAGGACAACTGGGGCCAGGAGATCAATGCGGCTCTGTACACCCCCTCCGAGCCCGGCGTGAGCTACATCACCGCCACCACCAAGGACGGCCAGTACTCCGTCAATTTCGCCGTGGTATGCCAGGGCGTGATGGCGGATACCTTGGATTTGGACACCCACAGAATGGACCTGGAGGCTGGCCAGAGCCAGACCCTCACCGCCACTCTGAGCCCCGAGCCCACTCTGGCCGAGGATGCCCAGGTGCGCTACATCAGCTTCAACCCCGATGTGGCCTCTGTGGATGAAAACGGTGTGGTCACCGCCCACAAGGAGGGCTATGCCTACCTGAAGGTGGAGAGCGTGGCCGACAACCAGGTCACCAGCTACTGCGTGGTCAAGGTCACCGGTAACATGTATCAGGTGAAGTTCGTGGACGACACCGGCAACATCTACAAGCTGGTGGAAGTGGCCGAGGGCAGCTGCGTGTCCAAGCCCCAGGACCCCGTGCGGGAGGGTTACACCTTCGACGGCTGGTTTATGGACGAGGACGGCACCCAGGCCTACGACTTCAACACCCCTGTGGATGCTGACCTGACCCTGTACGCCCACTGGACCAAGGAGGACACCGAGCCCACCCCCAATCCCGGTGGTGACGGCGGCTCCCAGGGCGGCGGCAGCGGTACCGGCGACGGTTCCCAGACCGGGGGCAACACCAAGCCTGACGGCTCCGTCCCCGGCACCGGCGACGAGAGCAACCTGATTGTGCCCATGGCCACTCTGGTGTGCGCCATGGCAGGCGTGGCCGTGCTGAGCGTGGTACGCCGCAAGGAAGAGGACTAAAACCCAACGCCGAAAACGCATAAAGGCGGGGCCGGATTTTTCCGGCCCCGCCTTGTTTATGGTTGAAACAGCAGATTTTCTTTTGAATGATAAAAGCCCTCGGCAGAGTTTCCCCGCCCTGAGGGGCGGGGAAATAAAATGAAATCTGTTTTTTCCGGGGACATGCGCCTCGGGAAAAACACTTCTCAGCCCGCCAGTGTGGAATTGGGTCGCCCTTTGACCCAATTATGCATGCAGCGGGCTGCATCCCCTCGAAAAAATGCTGGCATTTTTTCGAAAAAATAGGCCGCACAGCCAAAGCTGTGCGGCCTACTTTTTTGCAGACTGAAATTAGTCGGCGGGAGCGATGGCGCCCACGGGGCAGGTGCCGGCGCAAGCGCCGCAGTCGATGCAAGTACCAGCGTCGATCTGCATGTGATCGTCACCCATGGAAATAGCGCCCACGGGGCAAGCGGACTCGCAGGAGCCGCAGGACACGCAGGTGTCATTGATTGCATGTGCCATGTAAAATACACCTCCATCATTAGAGTTAGAACCATTCTCATTGTAGCATAACTGGCGAAAAATGCAACAAGGAATTTTGGGAAATGGACGAGGGAGAAAAATCTGGCCACAGGGGTATAAACTGGGGAAAAGCAACCCATGATTGGAGGGAAGACAGGAGGGATTCCATGGAAGACAGGAAGGAATGGAAGGAACGTTCCCCAGTGGGGAAGAAGGGCGGCCTGCCCCGGGATTCTGCGGGGTGGGGCGGAGAGATGCAAGCCACCCGGGCGGAACGGGCCAGAGTGCGGGAGGGTGGGGAGACCAAGCTCACCGACCGCTACTCCCGGGACCTCACCCGTCTGGCGGCCATGGGTGCCCTGGACCCTCTCATTGGACGGGACGAGGAGGTGGGCCGGGTGGTGCAGATCCTCTCCCGGCGCACCAAAAATAACCCTGCCCTGGTGGGAGAGCCGGGGGTGGGCAAAACCGCCGTGGCTGAGGGCCTGGCCATGCGTATGGCTTCCGGACAGGTGCCCCCGGTGCTGCGGGGCAAGCGACTTTTGTCCCTGGACCTGGTGTCCATGGTGGCGGGCACCAAGTACCGGGGTGAATTTGAAGATCGGGTGAATCAAATCCTGGCGGAGGTGCACCGGGCGGGCAACGTCATCCTCTTTTTGGACGAGCTGCACAACATTGTGGGTGCTGGCTCGGCGGAAGGGGCCATTGACGCCGCCAACATCTTAAAGCCCGCCCTGGGCCGGGGGGAAATCCAGGTGGTGGGTGCCACCACCCTGGAGGAGTACCGGAAGTATATTGAGAAGGACTCCGCCCTGGAGCGGCGGTTCCAGCCTGTGCGGGTGGGGGAGCCCACCCCGGAGCAGACCCTGGAGATCTTGAAGGGCATCCGCCCCCGGTATGAGGCCCACCACGGCATTGTCATCACCGACCGGGCCCTTCAGGCGGCGGTGGAGCTGTCCCGGCGCTACCTCCCCGACCGCTTCCTGCCGGACAAGGCCATTGACCTCATGGACGAGGGGGCGGCCAAGCTGCGGATGCAGGGGGAAGTGCCCCACTCCCTGCGGGGCCTCATGGGCCGCATTGAACAGGCCGCCCGGGAGCGGCGGGCAGCCGCAGCGGAGCAGAATTACGAGCGGGCCGCCATGCTCCGGGATGCCGAGTGGGACTTCCGGGGGGAGCTGGAGCGGAAGCTGGCCCGGAAGCAACTGGCCCCCCACCAGCAGCTGGAGCCGGAGCACATCGCCTCGGTGGTGGCCCAGTGGACGGGGATCCCGGTGGAGACGGTGACCAAGGGGGAGGCCCGGCGGTTGCTGGAGCTGGAGGACGAGCTGCGGGCCCGGGTGGTGGGCCAGGACCAGGCGGTGGCGGCGGTGTCCGCCGCCATCCGCCGCAGCCGGGTAGGGCTCAAGGAGCCCAACCGCCCGGTGGGGGTGTTCCTCTTCCTGGGCCCCACCGGAGTGGGGAAGACCGAGCTGTGTCGGGCTCTAGCCGCCGCCCTCTTCGGCAGCGAGGAGGCCATTGTCCGTTTCGATATGTCCGAGTATATGGAGAAGCACTCGGTGTCCCGGCTGGTGGGTGCGCCCCCCGGCTATGTGGGCCACGAGGAGGGGGGACAGCTCACCGAGCGGGTGCGCCGCCGCCCCTGGTCGGTGGTGCTCTTTGACGAGCTGGAAAAGGCCCACTCCGATCTGCACAACATCCTGTTACAGGTCATGGAGGACGGGGTGCTCACCGACGGACTGGGGCGAAAGACGGACTTCCGCAACACCGTGGTGGTGATGACCTCCAACGTGGGGGCCCGCCACATGGTCAGCCACACGCCCCCCATGGGCTTTGCCGGGGGAGACCTGGACGCCTACCGCACCCGGGCCGTGATGGAGGAACTCAGACGCCAGTTCCCGCCGGAATTTCTCAACCGCCTGGACGAGGTGGTGCTCTTCCACCGCCTGGACCAGCCCCACTTGGAGCGCATCGCCGGGCGGCTGCTGGGTGGCCTGGAGGGCCGTTTGGCCGCCCTGGGGGTGGGGCTCAAGGCGGATGAGAAGGCGGTATCCCTGCTGGCCAGCCCCATGGAAGAGCGGGAGCGGGACCAGGGGGCCCGCCCCATCCGCCGCTCGGTGCGCCGCCGGGTGGAGGAGCCCGCCGCCCAGATGCTCCTCTCCCGGGACCTGGAGCGGGGAGACGTGCTGTGCCTGGGGGTGGAAAAGGAGCAGCTGGTGCTCCACCGGGAGAAAAAGCAAATCTGAATGCGCAGCGGGCCGTCTCTCCAGTGAGATGGCCCGCTGTCTTTGTATGAATATGCATATATGCGTGAATAAACCCCGGATATTGTGGAATATTACCCATAGAATTTTGGGAACAATTGAATAGTTATGCAAATTAGGGGTTGCAATTTTCCAGAAGAAGGGGTATACTCTACTTCACTAATACAGAGAAACGCATTGGAGGAATGCAACCATGGCAGAAGTGAAAAAAGTAGTGCTGGCCTATTCCGGCGGCTTGGATACATCCATCATCATCCCCTGGCTGAAGGAGAACTACGGCAACCCTGAGATCATCGCCGTGTCCGGCGACGTGGGCCAGGGCACCGAGCTGGACGGCCTGGAGGAGAAGGCCATCCAAACCGGCGCCTCCAAGCTGTACGTGGAGGACCTCACCGACGAGATGGTGGACGACGTGATCATCCCCTCCATGATGATGGGGGCCAAGTATGAGGACTATCTGCTGGGCACCGCCTTCGCCCGTCCCATCATTGCCAAGCGTCTGGTGGAGATCGCCAAGGCTGAGGGCGCCGACGCCATCTGCCACGGCTGCACTGGCAAGGGCAACGACCAGGTGCGGTTCGAGCTGGCCATCAAGCGTTTCGCCCCCGAGATGACCATCATCGCCCCCTGGCGGGAGTGGGACATCAAGGGCAGAGAAGAGGAGATCGCCTACGCCGAGGCCCACAACGTGCCGTTGAAGATCAGCCGGGAGACCAACTACTCCAAGGATAAGAACCTGTGGCACCTGTCCCACGAGGGCCTGGACCTGGAGGACCCCGCCAACGAGCCCCAGTACGACAAGCCCGGCTTCCTGGAGATGGGCGTGTCCCCCGCTATGGCTCCCGACCAGGCGACTTATGTGACCATCGACTTTGAGAAGGGCTGGCCCGTGGCGGTGGACGGCCAGAAGATGAAGGCCAGCGACATCATCCGCAAGCTCAACGAGCTGGGCGGGGCCAACGGCATCGGCCTGCTGGACATCGTGGAGAACCGTCTGGTGGGCATGAAGGACCGGGGCGTGTACGAGACGCCCGGCGGCACCATCCTCTACCGGGCCCACGAGGTGCTGGAGATGATCACCATCGACAAGGACACCAAGCACATGAAGCAGAAGCTGGCCATTGACTTTGCCGACCTGGTGTACAACGGCAAGTGGTTCACCCCCCTGCGGGAGGCCCTCCAGGCCTTCGCCGTCAAGACCCAGGAGTTCGTCACCGGCACCGTGAAGCTGAAGCTGTACAAGGGCAATATCATCACCTCTTCCGTCACCTCTCCCTGTTCTCTCTACTCCGAGAATCTGGTGACCTTCGAGGAGAGCGACTACAACCAGGACGACGCCACCGGATTCATCAATCTGTGGGGTCTGCCTGACACCGTGCAGGCGCTGCGGGAGCAGGGCAAGCTGTAATAATAGAGTGGCGTCGTCCTGCTCTGGCGGAGCCAGAGACGGCGCGAGTGCGCCGCCAATGGCCGTAGGCCATTGAAATCGCCGGAATTCACTTCTGGCGATTTGAGTGAAATCGAGGGGCCCCCGGCGAGTTTGCTCGCTGGGGAGGGACGCCACCGGATTCATCAATCTGTGGGGTCTGCCTGACACCGTGCAGGCGCTGCGGGAGCAGGGCAAGCTGTAATAACCTTTTGCGTAAAGGAGGGCTTTTCGTTCTCACCTCAGACGCTCAAAACTCTCTTGGTATAGAGCCTCGCAGAGTTCCGTCACCCGCAGGTGACGGAATAAAATGAAATCCCGTCATTTCCGGGGACATGCGCATCGGAAATGACACTTCTCATGACGGGTGGGGTGACTTTTTCGTAAGAAATCGAACCCCATCCGTCATGCAATCCTTTCGCCAAAGAAGTCTTGGGACTTCTTTGGCATGTTGCGCAGGGGCGGTTATCCTCCGCCCCTGCTGTGGTTTATTTTTCCGAAAGGCTGTGTTATTATGAAACTATGGGCAGGACGCTTCCAGAAGGAAACGGATACACAGGTCAATGACTTCAACTCCTCCATCACCTTTGACGCCCGCCTCTATGAACAGGATATCCGTGGCTCCATTGCCCACGCCACCATGCTGGGCCGTCAGGGCATCATTGAAGCGCACGAGGCGGAGAAGATTGTGGAGGGCCTGAAGGCCATTTTGGAGGACATCGAGGACGAGAAGGTGGAGTTCTCTCTGGACAACGAGGACATCCACATGAACATCGAGGCCCTCCTCACCCAGCGCATCGGCCAGACGGGCAAGCGTCTGCACACCGGACGCAGCCGCAACGACCAGGTGGCCACCGACTTCCGCCTCTATGTGAAGGAGCAGATTCCCACCATCATCGACATGATTGTGGATTTGCAGAAGGTGCTCATCAAAAAGGCCAAGGCCAACGTACATACCGTCATGCCCGGCTACACCCACTTGCAGCGGGCCCAGCCCACCACCTTCGGCCACTACATGATGGCCTACGCCAACATGCTGCGCCGGGATGTGACCCGGCTGGAGGACTGCCTGGAGCGCATGGACGAGTGCCCCCTGGGCGCTGGCGCCCTGGCCACCTCCACCTATCCCGTGGACCGGTTCCAGACCGCTGCCGCCCTGGGCTTCACTAAGCCCTGTGACAACTCCATGGACGCCGTGTCCGACCGGGACTACGCCATTGAGTTGCTGTCTGCCCTGTCCATCCTCATGATGCACCTGTCCCGGTTCTCCGAGGAGATCATTCTGTGGTGCTCCTGGGAGTTCAAGTTCGTGGACCTGGACGACGCCTACTCCACCGGCTCCTCCATCATGCCCCAGAAGAAGAACCCCGACGTGGCCGAGCTGGTCCGGGGCAAGACGGGGCGGGTGTACGGCTCCCTCATCACCCTGCTGACCGTGATGAAGGGTCTGCCCCTGGCCTACAACAAGGACATGCAGGAGGACAAAGAGCCGGTGTTTGACGCCATCGACACCGTGGAGCTGTGCGTGCCCGTGTTCGCCGCCATGCTGGACACCCTGACCGTGCGGCCCAAGAACATGTCTAAGGCGGCCTCCGGCGGCTTCATCAACGCCACCGACTGCGCCGACTACCTGGTGAAGAAGGGCATGCCCTTCCGGGAGGCCTATATGATCGTGGGCCGCCTGGTGAATATGTGCATCAAGTCCGGGGAGAGCCTGGACACCCTGCCCTTGAAGGACTTCCGCTCCATCAGCGCCCTGTTTGACGAGGACGTGTACGAGGCCCTCCAGCTCAAGACCTGTGTCAACGGCCGCACCGTGTACGGCGGCCCCTCGGAGGAGTCTGTCAACCAGCAAATTCAGCTCATGGAGGAGTTTGTCGCCCTCCACAGTCCAAAGCAATAAGGAGAGATTGCATATGAAAACCATTTCCGGCGGTGTCACCGCCCCCAAAGGCTTCCGGGCCGCTGGGGTGTACTGCGGGGTCAAGGCCAGCCATGCAGGGGTGCCCGGCACCCAAGGCAAGCCCGACCTGGCCATGATTGTGTCCGACTGCGAGTGTACTGCCGCCGCCACCTATACCCTCAACCGGGTGAAAGCCGCCCCTCTCTATGTGACCATGGGCCACCTGGAGGACGGGGTGTGCCGGGGCATTGTGGCCAACAGCGGCAACGCCAACGCCTGTGCCCCCCTCAGCCACGAAAACGCCGAGAAGATGTGTGAGCTGGCCGCCGCCGCCACCGGGCTCAAGCCCCAGGACTTCGCCGTGGCCTCCACCGGCGTCATCGGCCAGACCCTGAACATCGCCGCCATCCAGCGGGGGATGCCCCAGGTGGCCGGGGAGCTGTCCTACGAGGGCTCCGCCGCCGCCGCCCACGCCATCATGACCACCGACACGGTGAAAAAGGAGATCGCCGTCACCGTCACCATCGGCGGCAAGCCGGTGACGGTGGGCGCCATCGCCAAGGGCTCCGGCATGATTCACCCCAACATGGGAACCATGCTGTGCTTCATCACCACCGACTGCGCCATCACTTCCGAGATGCTCTCCGATGCCCTCCACGACATTGTGCCCCGCACCTTCAACCGGGTCACGGTGGACGGGGACACCTCCACCAACGACATGTGTGTGGTGCTGGCCAACGGCATGGCAGAGAACACTCAGATCGAGTGGAAGGACGACGACTACACCCTCTTCTACAAGGCCCTGTATCAGGTGTGCGAGACTATGGCTCGGTCCATCGCTGGAGACGGCGAGGGGGCCAGCCGCCTCATCACCTGCACCGTCACCGGGGCACGCAGCGAGGAGACCGCCGAGCGTTTGGCCAAGGCCGTGGTGGGCTCCTCCCTGGTGAAGGCCGCCATGTTCGGCGCGGACGCCAACTGGGGCCGGGTGCTGTGCGCCATGGGCTACTCCAAGGCCCCCTTCCGCCCCGAGTATGTGGATGTGTCCTTCTCCTCCGACCAGGGCGAGATTCTGGTGTGCCAGCATGGCACCGGGGTGGACTTTGACGAGGACCTGGCCAAGAAGATTCTGAGCCAGGACGAGGTGGTTATCGCCGTCAACCTCCACGAGGGAGACGACCAGGCCACCTGCTGGGGCTGCGACTTGACCTATGAGTATGTAAAAATCAACGGAGATTACCGCTCCTGATAAAAACGAAGGTGCTGAACATGGCTTATACACTGGCAGACCGGGCCCAAGTGCTGGCTGAGGCTCTGCCCTACATTCAGAAATACAACGGCAAGACCATTGTGGTGAAGTACGGCGGCAACGCCATGATCTCTCAAGAGCTGCGCTGCGCCGTCATTTCCGACATCATCCTCCTGTCCCTGGTGGGTCTCCACGTGGTGGTGGTCCACGGGGGCGGCCCCGAGATCAACCAGATGCTCAAGCGCCTGGGCAAAGAGGGGAAGTTCGTGGACGGCCTGCGCTACACCGACGAGGAGACCATGGACGTGGTGCAGCAGGTGCTGTGCGGCAAGGTGAACAAGGACCTGGTGGCCACCCTCAACCGTATGGGTGGCCGGGCCCTGGGGCTGTGCGGCATGGACGCCCAGCTGTTCCAGGCGGTGCAGCTGGACGAGAAATACGGCCTGGTGGGTGAGATCACCGGGGTGGACCCCAAGGTGGTGCAGGACGCCCTGGCCCAGGGGTATATCCCTGTGGTGTCCACCGTGGCCCAGGGTACCGACGGCAACACCGCCTACAACATCAACGCCGACACCGCTGCCGCCAAGCTGGCGGTGGCTCTGGGGGCGGAGAAGCTGGTGCTGCTCACCGACGTGCGGGGCCTGCTGCGAGACCCCAAGGACGAGTCCACCCTCATCCATTCCGTGGGAGTGTCTGAGATTCCCGGCCTCATCAAGGACGGTATCATCAGCGGCGGCATGATTCCCAAGATCGACTGTGCCGTGGAGGCGGTGCGCTCGGGGGTCAACTCCACCGTCATCCTGGACGGACGCATTCCCCACTCTATTTTGATCGAATTGCTCTCCGACGACGGAGCGGGCACCATGCTGGTGCGATAAAGGAGGAGAAACCCATGAACACCCAACAACTGATGGACTTGGACCATCAATATCTGGTACAGACCTATGGCCGCAACCCCATCGCCCTGGACCACGGGCTGGGGGCCACCTTATATGACTTGGAGGGGAAGGAGTACATCGACTTCGCCTCTGGCATCGGCGTGCTGTCCCTGGGCACCGCCCACCCCAAGTGGCTGGCGGCGGTGACCATGCAGGCGGCCAAGCTGGGCCACGCCTCCAACCTGTACTACACCCAGCCCTACGCCCAGTTGGCGGAGAAGCTGTGTACCCGGTCCGGCATGTCCGCTGCCTTCTTCGGCAACTCCGGCGCCGAGGGCAACGAGGGCATCATCAAGCTGGCCCGCAAGTATTCCTTTGACAAGTACGGCAAGGGGAGAGGCACGGTGATCACCCTCAACCGCTCCTTCCACGGCCGCACCATCACCACTCTGGCCGCCAACGGCCAGGAGGTGTTCCACCAGTATTTCTTCCCCTTCACGGAAGGCTTCCGCAGCGCCGACCCCACCATGGAGGCCATCCAGGAGGTGTCGGGCCACGACGTGTGCGCCGTGCTGCTGGAGCTGGTGCAGGGCGAGGGCGGCGTGCTGCCCATGGACAAAGAGTTTGTCCAGCAGCTGGCCCAGTTGTGTGAGAAGCGGGACTGGCTGCTGCTGGTGGACGAGGTGCAGACGGGCATTGGCCGCACCGGCACCCTCTTTGCCTTCCAGCAGTACGGCATTCAGCCCGACGCCTGCTCCTTTGCCAAGGGCATTGCCGGGGGACTGCCCATGGGCGGCTTCCTGGTCAACGAGAAGTGCCGCAACATTCTGGGCCCCGGCACCCACGGTTCCACCTTTGGCGGCAACCCGGTGAGCGCCGCCGCTGGCTGCGCTGTGCTGGAGGTGCTGGACGACGCCACCATCGCTCAAGTCAAGGAGAAGGGCGCTTACATTCGCCAGTCCATTGAGGACATGCATCTGCCCTGCCTGGGTAAGACCCGGGGCCTAGGGCTGATGATTGGCATTGATGTGGCGGAAGGCTACAACAACAAGGAACTGTGCGCCAAGCTCAACGTGGGTGGCCTGCTGACCCTCACTGCCGGAACCGGGCTGCGGTTCCTGCCCCCGCTGCTCATCACCCAGGAGGAGATGGACAAGGGCCTGAGTGTGTTCCACGACGTGCTGTCCAAGGTATAATATGGTTCCCAGGGAGGTTCGAAGAATGAAAAAGGATTTACTCAAGCTGTTGGATTTGAGCGGGGAGGACATCAAGGAGATTCTGGACACTGCCGACCAGATGAAGTACAGCCAGAAGCATGGCATTCCCCACGATGCGCTGCGGGGCAAGACCCTGGCCATGATCTTTGAGAAGAACTCCACCCGCACCCGTGTCTCCTTTGAGGTGGGCATGTACCAGCTGGGCGGCCACGCCCTGTTCCTCTCCGGCAAGGAGAGCCAGATCGGCCGAGGCGAGCCCATTGAGGACACCGCCCGGGTGCTGGCCCGCTACTGCGACGGCATCATGATTCGAACCTACTCCCAGGAGGAGGTGGAGGCTCTGGCCAAGTACGCCTCCATCCCCGTCATCAACGGCCTCACGGATTTTGCCCACCCCTGCCAGGTGCTGGCGGACCTGATGACCATCCGGGAGAAGATGACCCGGCTGGAGGGGCTGAAAATGGCCTTTGTGGGGGACGGCAACAACATGGCAAACTCCCTCATCGTGGGCGGCCTCAAGTGCGGCATGGATGTGTCGGTGGCCTGTCCCCAGGGGTACGACCCGGACCCCCGGGTGCTGGACTTTGCCGCCACCGTAGAGGGCCCCAAGTTCCAGCTGTGCCGCAAGCCGGAGGACGCCGTGGTGGATGCCGACGTGGTCATCACCGACGTGTGGGCCTCCATGGGCCAGGAGGAGGAGCGTGCCCAGCGGGCAAAGGCCTTTGCCGGGTACTGCATTGACGACAAGCTCCTGTCTCTGGCCAAGCCCGGGTGCATGGTGCAGCACTGTCTGCCCGCCCACCGGGGGGAGGAGATCACCGCCGAGGTGTTCGAGGCCCACGCTGACGAGATCTTCGAGGAGGCGGAGAACCGGCTCCACGCCCAGAAGGCGGTTATGTACTTACTGATGAAATAAAATAAAGTCCTCTCTTGCCAGCCAAGAGAGGACTTTATTTTATTTCCAATGAAGAATGAAAAATGAATAATGAATAATTGAGGTGTGCCGCTGTGCGGCACGGATTTTAATTTAGGGATGCAGTTCCGATAGAACGCCGTAGGGGAGGGGCTTGCCCCTCCCGAATCCCCCAGGGCAAGGCCAGGGTAGCCACGGGCCGGGCAAGCCACGGCCCCTACCACAGCGTAACAGGATGGCACGGCGGCAACACCCCAAAAACAAACCAACCCAAGCAGACAAGCACAGCCTGTCCGCTTGGGTCAACGTTTATGTGGAGGCAGGACCGCTCAAATGCCCAAATAGCTCTTGAGCAGCGTCTGCAACAGCTCGTCCCGGTCCAGCTTGCGAATCAGGGCCCGGGCGTTGTTGTGGTTGGTGATGTAGGTGGGGTCTTCACTGAGGATGTAGCCCACCAGCTGGTTGATGGGATTGTAGCCCTTCTCCTGCAAGGAGGCGTAGACGGAACTGAGGATGGAGTGAATCTCGTCGTCCTTGTTCATATTGACGCTAAACTTGCGGGTATAATCAATATCATTCATTGGGAGCACCCCCGATAAAAATCTTCCAATCCGATTCACCGGATGAAAGTATTGTACCCCAAACGGGGCGAATTGTAAAGAGGGAGGAGGAAAAAACCCGTGGCAACCCAGGAAATGGATTGCCACGGGAAATAACTTGAAAACGCTTTTTGTGTAAAAAGCCTCGCAGAGTTCCGTCGCCCGCAGGTGACGGAATAAATTGAGATTTCGTATTTTCCCAGGACATGTGCATGGGAAAATACACTTCTCAGGCCGCAAACGTGCGAGCGCAAGCGAGTGCGATGCAGCGGACTGCAACTCTCTCACGAAAATGCTCGCATTTTCGTGAAGCGTCAGCCCATGCGCTTGACTGCCACCACGTAGTTGCCGTAATAGCCGCCGAACAGAGTGTCGGTGCGCACGGTGTTGCTGGTGGTAGAGGCGTGGAGCACGGTGTTGTCGCCGATGTACATCAGCACGTGAGTGGTGGGCAGGGTGCCGCCGGAGTAGTCATACTTGGAGTCGAAGATGTACACCAAGTCGCCGGGCTGCATCTCGTCCACGGAGACGAAACGACCACTGTTGTAGTACTGGCTGGAAGAGCCACGGGCGATGGACACGCCCAGCTGGTTGAACACGTAGTAGAACAGGCCGGAGCAGTCAAAGCTGTTGGGGCCGGCGGCCCCGTACACGTAGGGCTTGCCCAGCTGCTGCTTGGCCAGGGCCACAGCCTGCTCCCCGATGGAGGAGGTGGAGCTGTTGCCGCCGTCGTTGTTGCCGCCATCCTTGATGGAGACGTACTCAGCGCTGACGTAGCCCACGCCGTTCTTGTAGGAGATCTTGTACCAGCCGTTGCTGCTGCCCAGGATGGTCACAGAGTTGCCCTTGTACAGCAGGCCCAGACGGGAGTAGCCGGTGCCAGCACCGGAGCGCACGTTCAGGGCGTCGGCGGTGATGGTGCCGATGGACTGGGTGTCGCTGCTGCCGGAGTCGGAGCCGCCGGAATTGCCGGAGTTGCCGTCGTTCCAGGTGATGTACTCAGCGCAGACAAAGGCGCTGCCGCTGCCGTAGGAGATCTTGTACCAGCCATTGCCGCAGTCGGCCAAAATGGACACGGAGTTACCGTTGTACAGGTAGCCCACACGGGAGTAGCCGGTGCCAGCGCCGGAGCGCACGTTCAGACAAGCGGTGTTGACGGTGCCGGTGCCAATGGGGTTGGAGCTGCCGGAGTCGGAGCCGCCGGAGCTGCCGGACACCTTCACCCACTCGGCGGACACGTAGCCGGAGTAGCCGGCGCCGGTGATCTTATACCAGCCGTTGCCGCAGTCCTCCTGGATGATCAGAGTGGTGCCCTTGTACACCAGACCCTTGCTGGCGTAGCCAGTGCCGGCGCCAGAGCGGACATGGAGGGCGTCGGCGGTGACGGTGCACTGACCCACCACAGCCTCGCTGCCGGTGAGGGTCACATCCAGCCAGTCGGCGGACATGTAGCCCACCTGATCGCCGTAAGAGACCTTGTACCAGCCGTCCAACTCCTCCAGGAGGGTGACGACGCTGTTGTGGGGGGCCAGGGTGAGAATGCTGGAGTTGGTGTTGGCCTGGCTGCGCAGGCGCAGGGCATCTGCCGTCACGGTACCGGTGCCAATGGAAGCCATGGCAATGCCGGTGGTCATGACCAATGCAAGGCCGGTGATGGCGGCGACCTTGATCAGTCCCTTCTTACTGTGCATGGGTTTCAGCCTCCTGTTGGTTTGGTTATTTTCCAGACAGGGCACGCATCAGCCAGATGGAGCCCATGTCGATGGCAGAGAACAGATCGGGGAGATCGGACTTCTTCACCACCCGGTCCCGGCTCTTCAGGTCGGGGTCGGTGAGCTGAAGCTCCAGATGGACCTTGTCGGCAATCTCCAGATCGCCGGACTTGGTGGTGCTCATCACCTGGATCATAATGATATACTTATCCGCCATGGACCCGTAGTAGATCAGGTTGTCCTTGCGGCGCAGGGGATGTCCCTTGTACATGAGAGTGCTGGATTTATCAGCCATGATAGCCTCCTTAGAAGTATGCGAAAGATTCATTGTAACCAATTTGTAACTATTGTAACTCTTTGTTTCCCCTTTGTCAACCATAGATATTGTCGAAAAAGGCCCTCCTGCCACTTTTTTCAGGGCAGAAGGGCCTTTTATCAAGTTCGCATCAGAACCACGGCGAAAAGCACCGCATCCAGAATAACCAGCAGGGGAACCGTCACATAGAACTTGGGCTTTCGGATTTTGTGGTGAAACAGGTACATGCCTGTAAGCCCTCCCACGGCCCCGCCCGCCAGGCAGGCAAAGAGGAGGGAGGCCTCGGGAATACGGCGGCGGCCCAGCTTGGCCATGAGCTTGTCCCAGCCGAAGAGGAGCAGGGTGAAGGCGGAGAGTACCCCCAGCCACACCAGCGCCAAGTAGACGGGCTTAGTCATGGTGGAGCTGAGACTCCAGGTAGTCCTCGTAGCTCATGCGCTTGTCAATGAGCTTGCCGTCGGGGGTGAAGTCGAAGATCCGGTTGGCCACGGTCTGCACCAGCTGGTGGTCGTGGGAGGACACCAGCACGTTGCACTTGACGGACTCCAGGCCGTTGTTCAAAGCGGCGATGGACTCCAGGTCCAGGTGGTTGGTGGGCTGGTCCAGCAGCAGCACGTTGGCTCCGGACAGCATCATGCGGGAGAGCATGCACCGCACCTTCTCACCACCGGAGAGCACCTTCACGGGCTTGAAGATATCGTCGCCGGAGAAGAGCATCCGGCCTAGGAAGCCCCGCAGGTAGCTCTCGTGCTGGTCCTCGGAGAACTGGCGCATCCAGTCCAGGATGTTCAGGTCACAGTCGTTGAAGAAGGGGGAGTTGTCCTTGGGGAAGTAGGAGAAGGTGGCAGTCTGGCCCCACTTCACGGTGCCCTCGTCGGGCTCCCACTCGCCGGTGAGAATCTTAAAGAGGGCGGTGTGGGCGTTCTCGTTGTCACCCACAAAGGCGATCTTGTCTCCGTGGCCCACGATGAAGGACACCTTGTCCAGCACCTTCACTCCGTCCACGGTCTTGGACACGTCGGTGACAAAGAGAATATCCTTGCCCACTTCCCGGTCGGGGGAGAAGCCCACCCAGGGATAGCGGCGGGAGGAGGCGGGCAGCTCCTGGACGGTGAGCTTGTCCAGCAGCTTGCGGCGGGCAGTGGCCTGCTTGGACTTGGACTTGTTGGCGGAGAATCGGGAGATAAACTCCTGGAGTTCCTTGATCTTATCCTCGTTGCGCTTGTTCTGCTGCTTGATGAGGTTCTGCACCAGCTGGGAGGACTCATACCAGAAGTCGTAGTTGCCCACGTACATCTTGATCTGGTTGTAGTCGATGTCCACGATGTGGGTGCACACGGTGTTGAGGAAGTGACGGTCGTGGCTGACCACGATGACAGTGCCGTCGTAGTCCAGCAGGAAGTCGTTGAGCCACTCCACGGCGGCAATGTCCAGGTTGTTGGTGGGCTCGTCCAGCAGCAGGATGTCGGGGTTGCCGAACAGGGCCTGAGCCAGCAGCACCTTCACTTTGAGACGGGCGTCCAGGGTCTCCATGTTGTTATAGTGCAGGTCCACCCCGATGCCCAGGCCCTGGAGAATGCGGCTGGCGTCGGACTCGGCCTCGTAGCCGCCCATCTCGGCGTACTCTGCCTGGAGGTCGGCAGCCCGCAGGCCGTCCTCGTCGGTGAAGTCCTCCTTCTCGTAGAGGGCGTTCATCTCCCGGCCAATCTCGTACAGAGTCTGGTTGCCCATGATGACCGTGTCCAGCACGGTGTAGGCGTCATAGGCGTTCTGGTCCTGCTTCAGCACGGACATGCGCACCTTGGGCAGGATGGACACCGAGCCGCTGGTGGGCTCCAGCTGGCCGGAGAGGATTTTCAGAAAGGTGGATTTACCAGCGCCGTTGGCGCCGATGATGCCGTAGCAGTTGCCCCGGGTGAACTGCAAGTCCACGTGGGAGAACAGGGGGGCGCCCTGATAGCTCAGGGACAGATCAGAAACAGTAATCATGTGGGACTCCTTTATGGTGATTCAATGGTTTGTAGACATACTCCTCTATATCCTACCATATGTAACGTGAAAATGGTAGAGTGAATTTTAAGGGATTCCGGAGGGAATCGGGGAAAAGAGACAAAAAACAAGCGGGGATTTCTCCCCGCTTGTGGCTTTTGTCCATGGGCCAGCCCTTGACAGATGCGCAATCCTATGGTATCATTAATTGCTTTTAACATATGGTCAAAAGCCCGGAGAATACTCCCCCAGGCTAAGCACAGTATACCAGACCATACCAGGAAATGCAAGAGCGAATTTTCCGATTGTGACAACAACCCCGGGTGTGCGCAACTGCGCCCACCTGCAAAATTCTTACGAAGTGGAGCGTGATCAGCAAATGGCAAGAGCGGTCAAAGACGTCTATTACGGCAAGACCTTGCGCAAGAGCTTCGCCCGCAGCGAGGAGATTCTGGAGATGCCCTACCTGCTGGAAATCCAGAAGTCTTCCTACAAGTGGTTCTTTGAGACCGGGCTGCAGGAAGTGTTCAACGACGTGGAGGCCATCACCGACTATGCCGGGAACCTGGAGCTGAGCTTTATCGGCTTCTCCATGGACGACCCCCCCAAGTACACCATTGAAGAGTGCAAAGCCCAGGACGCCACCTATGCCGCCCCCATTAAGGTGCAGGTGCGTCTGCGCAACAAGGAGACGGGCGAGATCAAGGAGCAGGAAATCTTCATGGGCGATTTCCCCCTGATGACCGATGCCGGCACCTTCGTCATCAACGGCGCTGAGCGTGTTATCGTCTCCCAGATCGTGCGTTCTCCCGGTGTGTACTACGCCAAAAACGCCGACAAGGCCGACAACATCACCTACGCCTCCACCGTGATTCCCTATCGCGGCGCTTGGCTGGAGTATGAGACCGACCTGTCCGACGTGTTCTATGTGCGCATCGACAAAAACCGCAAGCTGCCCATTACCTGCCTCATCCGTGCTGTGGGTCCCAAGACCGACGCCGAGATTCTGGACATGTTCGGCGAGGATCCCCGCATCCTGGCCACTCTGGAGAAGGACTCCTGCAAGACCTATGAGGAGGCCCTGCTGGAGATCTACCGCAAGATGCGGCCCGGCGAGCCCCCCACGGTGGACTCCGCCGAGAGCCTGCTCAATGCGCTGTTCTTCGACCCCCGTCGCTACGACCTGTCCGCCGTGGGCCGCTACAAGTTCAACAAGAAGCTGACCATGTGGACCCGTCTGTCCGGTCAGAAGCTGGCTGCCCCCGTGGCCGACCCCTCCACCGGCGAGATCGTGGCCGAGGCTGGCGAGGTGCTCACCCGTGAGCGGGCCATGGAGCTGGACCGCCTGGGCGTCAACGAGGCCTTTGTGGAGGTGGAGGACCTGCACACCGGCACCCACATCGTCAAGGTGTTCTCCAACGGCATGGTCAACATGGCCGATTTCGTGGACTTCGACCCCGAGACCGTGGGCGTGTCCGAGAAGGTGCGCTTTGTGGTCCTGAAGGAGCTGCTGGCCAAGCGAGACGAAGAGGGCCTCTCTCAGGAGGACTTCGCCGACCTCATCCGGGAGCGCATCACTGACCTCATCCCCAACCACATCATTGTGGATGACATGATGGCCACCATCAACTACCTCAACTGCCTGGCCTTTGGCGTGGGCACCCCCGACGACATCGACCACCTGGGCAACCGCCGCCTGCGCTGCGTGGGCGAGCTGCTGCAAAACCAGTTCCGCATCGGCTTTACCCGCATGGAGCGTGTGATTCGGGAGCGTATGACCATCCAGGACCTGGACATCGTCACCCCCCAGTCCCTCATCAACATCCGTCCCGTCACCGCCGCCATCAAGGAGTTCTTCGGTTCCAGCCCCCTGTCTCAGTTCATGGACCAGACCAACCCCCTGGCTGAGCTGACCCACAAGCGCCGTCTGTCCGCTCTGGGCCCCGGCGGTCTGAGCCGTGACCGCGCCTCCTTCGACGTGCGAGACGTCCACTACAGCCACTACGGCCGTCTGTGCCCCATCGAGACGCCCGAAGGTCCCAACATCGGCCTGATCTCCTACCTGGCCTCCTACGCCCGCATCAACCGCTACGGCTTCATCGAGGCCCCCTACCGCAAGGTGGAGCGCATCTATGACGAGAACGGCAAGTGCGTGGCCGCCCGTGTCACCGACCAGGTGGAATACATGACCGCCGATGTGGAGGACGAGTTCAACGTGGCCCAGGCCACCGAGCCCGTGAACGAGGATGGCACCTTCCTCAACCGCCGTGTGGCCTGCCGTCACCGCAACGAGATCATCGAGGTGGACTTCAACAAGGTGGACTACGTGGACGTGTCCCCCAAGATGATGGTGTCCGTGGCTACCGCCATGATCCCCTTCCTGCAAAACGACGACGCCAACCGTGCTCTGATGGGCGCAAACATGCAGCGTCAGGCCGTGCCTCTGCTGACCACCCAGGCCCCCATCGTGGCCACCGGTCAGGAGTACAAGAACTGCCAGGACTCCGAGGTGGTTGTACTGGCTGAGGGCGACGGTGTGGTCACCCGTGTGGATGCCACTGCTGTCTCCGTGCGCTATGACGCCGGTGAGACCAAGACCTACAAGCTCACCAAGTTCCTGCGCTCCAACCACGGCACCTGCATCAACCAGCGTCCCATCGTCTCCGTGGGCGATCGGGTGAAGGCCCGGGACACCCTGGCCGACGGCCCCTCCACCTGCGACGGCGAGATCGCCCTGGGTAAGAACATCCTCATGGGCTTTATGACCTGGGAAGGTTACAACTACGAGGACGCCATTCTGCTCAACGAGCGGATGGTGAAGGAGGACGTGTTCACCTCCATCCACATTGAGGAATATGAGACCGAGGCCCGTGACACCAAGCTGGGCCCCGAGGAGATCACCCGTGATATCACCAACGTGGGTGAGGACGCCCTGAAGGACCTGGACGAGCGCGGCATCATCCGCGTGGGTGCCGAGGTCCACGCCGGCGACTACCTGGTGGGTAAGGTCACCCCCAAGGGCGAGACCGAGATGACCGCCGAGGAGCGCCTGCTGCGGGCCATCTTCGGTGAGAAGGCCCACGAGACCCGCGACACCTCCCTGAAGGTGCCCCACGGCGAGTGCGGCATCATCGTGGACGTGAAGGTGTTCACCCGGGAAGAGGGCGCCGAGCTGGCTCCCGGCGTCAACCAGGTGGTCCGCGTCTACATCGCCCAGAAGCGTAAGATCAGCGTGGGCGATAAGATGGCCGGTCGTCACGGTAACAAGGGTGTTGTGTCCCGCATCCTGCCCCAGGAGGATATGCCCTTCCTGCCCGACGGCACCCCCCTGGACATCGTGCTGAACCCCCTGGGCGTGCCTTCCCGAATGAACATCGGTCAGGTGCTGGAGGTCCACCTGGGCTACGCCGCCAAGGCTCTGGGCTGGAAGGTGGCCACCCCCATCTTCAACGGCGCCGACGAGAAGGACATTGCCGATACCCTGGAGCTGGCTGGCCTGCGCCGGGACGGCAAGAGCTGGCTGTACGACGGCCGTACCGGCGAGCGGTTTGACAACCCCGTCACCGTGGGCTATGTGTACTTCCTCAAGCTCCACCACCTGGTGGACGATAAGATCCACGCCCGTTCCACCGGCCCCTACTCCCTGGTCACCCAGCAGCCCTTGGGCGGCAAGGCCCAGTTCGGCGGCCAGCGCTTCGGCGAGATGGAGGTGTGGGCGCTGGAGGCTTACGGCGCTGCCTACACCCTGCAGGAGATCCTCACCGTCAAGTCCGACGACGTCACCGGACGTGTGCGCACCTACGAGTCCATTGTCAAGGGCTTCAACGTGCCCAAGCCCGGCGTGCCTGAGTCCTTCAAGGTTCTGGTCAAGGAGCTCCAGGCCCTGTGTCTGGACATCCAGGTCCTGGACGAGCACGGCAACCAGATCGAGCTCAAGGACGAGGACGAGGATACCTATCAGCCCGGCCGCTTCAAGGAGGATTACGACCGCTACCAGGATTACGGCAGCGAGAGTGACTTCGCCCAGGCTGGCTTTACCATGAAGGAGACCAGCGACGACGACGATCTGTCCGTGGCCATCAATGAGAATGATACCGCCGACCAGGATGACTCCTACGGCGATGAAGACTAAGAAAGGGAGGTTGAGGTAATGAGCTACGCTGAATTTAACGCCATCCGCATTGGCATCGCCTCCCCAGAGCAGATCCGGGAGTGGTCCTACGGCGAGGTCAAGAAGCCTGAGACCATCAACTACCGCACCCTGAAGCCGGAGCGGGACGGTCTGTTCTGCGAGCGCATCTTTGGTCCAACCAAGGACTGGGAGTGCCACTGCGGAAAGTATAAGAAGATTCGTTTCAAGGGCAAGGTGTGTGACCGCTGCGGCGTGGAGGTCACCCGGGCCAAGGTGCGCCGTGAGCGCATGGGCCACATTGAGCTGGCCGCCCCCGTGTCCCACATCTGGTACTTTAAGGGCATCCCCTCCCGGATGGGCCTGCTGCTGGATATCAGCCCCCGCATCCTGGAGAAGGTGCTGTACTTCGCCTCCTATATCGTCACCGATCCCGGCCCCGACTACACCCATCTGACCAAGAATCAGATTCTGTCCGACGCCGAGTACCGCAAGCTGCGGGAGTACTACGAGGACGACTTCCAGGCTGGCATGGGCGCTGAGGCCGTCAAGAAGCTGCTGCAAGACCTGGATTTGGAGCAGCTGTCCGAGACCCTGCGTGCCCAGCTCAAGGACGCCACCGGCCAGAAGAAGGCCAAGATCGTCAAGCGTCTGGAAGTGGTGGACGCCTTCCGCCTGTCCGGCAACAAGCCCGAGTGGATGATCATCGACGTGCTGCCCGTCATCCCCCCCGAGCTGCGCCCCATGGTGCAGCTGGACGGCGGCCGCTTCGCCACCTCCGACTTGAACGACCTCTACCGTCGTGTCATCAACCGCAACAACCGCCTCAAGCGCCTGATCCAGCTCAACGCCCCTGACATCATCGTGCGCAACGAAAAGCGCATGCTCCAGGAGGCTGTGGACGCCCTCATTGACAACGGCCGCCGTGGCCGTGCTGTCACCGGCGCCAACAACCGGGCTCTGAAGTCCCTGTCCGACCTGCTCAAGGGTAAGCAGGGCCGTTTCCGTCAGAACCTGCTGGGTAAGCGTGTGGACTACTCCGGCCGTTCCGTTATCGTGGTTGGCCCTGAGCTGAAGATCTACCAGTGCGGCGTGCCCAAGGAGATGGCCATTGAGCTGTTCCGCCCCTTCGTGATGAAGAAGCTGGTGGAGGACGGCCACGCCAACAACATCAAGTCCGCCAAGAAGATGGTGGATAAGGCCTCTCCCGCCGTGTGGGACGCCCTGGAGTTCGTCATCAAGGAGCACCCCGTCATGCTCAACCGTGCTCCTACCCTCCACCGTCTGGGCATCCAGGCCTTCGAGCCGGTGCTGGTGGAAGGCCGCGCCATGAAGCTCCACCCCCTGGTGTGTACCGCCTTTAACGCCGACTTCGACGGCGACCAGATGGCTATCCACGTGCCCCTGTCCGCTGAGGCCCAGGCTGAGGCCCGCATCCTGATGCTGGCTGCCAACAACCTGTTGAAGCCCTCCGACGGCGGCGCTGTGGCCGTGCCCACCCAGGACATGGTGTTGGGCTCCTACTACCTGACCTACGAGAAGGACCCCGAGCACGATCCCGACTGTGCCTACGAGACCACCGCCGACGCCGCTGCCGCTCTGGAGCGGGGCGAGGTGGGCATCAACGACCGCATCTGGGTGCGGGACGAGGAGGCAAACCGCTGGTACCGTACCACTCCCGCCCTGTGTTCCGAGGCTGTGGACGGCAAGGCCCGTGAGGTCTACCAGACCTTCGAGAACGACCAGGCCGCCAAGCTGGCCTACGACGAGGGCGAGCTGGACCTCCACGAGCCCATTCTGGTGCGCCGCACCGCCGAGCTGGACGGCGTGACCCAGGAGAAGATGGTGCGCACCACCGTGGGCCGCCTGATCTTCAACGAGGGTATTCCCCAGGACCTGGGCTTTGTGGACCGCAACGACCCCGAGAAGGCCTTTGATCCTGAAATCAACTTCGTCTGCGGCAAGAAGCAGCTGGGCAAGATCGTGGACAGCTGCATTGCCAAGCACGGCTTCACCGTGTCCGCCACCGTGCTGGACATCATCAAGGCCCGTGGCTATAAGTTCTCCACCCGCGGCTCTCTGACCGTGGCCATCGCCGATATGACCGTGCCTCCCCAGAAGAAGGAACTCATCGCCAACACCGAGAAGGAAGTTGTGAAGATCGAGAACCAGTACAAGCGCGGCTTCCTCACCAACGAGGAGCGGTACCGCTTGGTGGTGTCCGCCTGGGAGAAGACCACTGCCGACGTGTCCGACGCCCTGCAAAAGGGTATGGACCGCTACAACCCCATCTTCATGATGGCCGACTCCGGCGCCCGTGGTTCTGCCGCTCAGATTCGTCAGCTGGCTGGTATGCGTGGTCTGATGGCCGATACCTCCGGCCGTACCATTGAGATCCCCATCAAGGCCAACTTCCGTGAAGGTCTGTCCGTGTTGGAATACTTCATCTCCTCCAGAGGCGCTCGAAAGGGCATGGCCGATACCGCTCTGCGTACCGCCGACTCTGGTTACCTGACCCGCCGTCTGGTGGACGTCTCCCAGGAAGTCATCATCCGGGAGGAGGACTGTGGTACCCACGATGGTATCACCGTGTTCGAGATCAGCGAGAACGGCCAGGTCATCGAGCCCCTCAACGAGCGTCTCCGGGGCCGCTACCTGTGCGAGGACTTCAAGGACTTCCGCACCGGCGAGGTCCTGGTGGGCCACCACGAGATGGTCAGCGCCGACCAGGCCAAGCTCATCGAGGCCAAGCTCCGGGAGCAGGCCGAGGCCGAGGGCGATCCCGACCGCAAGGTGTCCATCCGGGTGCGCTCCGTGCTCACCTGTGAGGCCCGCAACGGCGTGTGCGCCAAGTGCTACGGCATGAACATGGCCTTCGGCGAGCCCGTGGGCCAGGGCGAGGCCGTTGGTATCATCGCCGCTCAGTCCATCGGTGAGCCCGGTACTCAGCTGACCATGCGTACCTTCCACACCGGCGGCGTGGCCGGCGGCGATATCACTCAGGGTCTTCCCCGTGTTGAAGAGCTGTTCGAGGCCCGCAAGCCCAAGAAGATGGCCCAGCTGGCCGAGATCTCCGGCACCGTCTCCATGGAGGAGGCCAAGCGTGCCACCCTGTGCAACGTCACCATCACCGCCGACGACGGCGAGGTGGTCACCTACGCCATCCCCTACAGCGCCGGTATCCGGGTCAAGGCCGGAGACCGTGTGGTCAAGGGTCAGGAGCTCACCGACGGCGCTCTGTCCCCCCACGACGTGCTGCGGGTGCGTGGTGTGGACGCTGTTCACAACTACCTCATTCAGGAAGTTCAGAAGCCCTACCGTCAGCAGGGCGTAGATATCAACGACAAGCACATCGAGGTCATCGCCCGTCAGATGATGCGCAAGGTGCGTGTGGAGGACGCCGGGGATTCCACCCTGCTGTCCGGCTCCACCGTGGATATCATCGAGTACAAGGACGCCTACAAGGCCGTGGAGGCCCGTATCGCCGCTGGCGAGAAGCAGGAGACCGGCGAGGACCTGCGCCTGCCCACCTGCACCCGTCTGCTGCTGGGTATCACCAAGGCCTCTCTGGCCACCGAGTCTTTCCTGTCCGCCGCCTCCTTCCAGGAGACCACCAAGGTGCTCACCGAAGCCGCCATCAAGGGTAAGGTGGACCACCTGCTGGGCCTGAAGGAGAACGTCATCATCGGTAAGCTGATCCCCGCCGGTTCCGGCCTGGCTGCCTACCGCAAGTATGACAAGATCGAGGACGAGATGCCTCAGGAGGAGAGCCGCTTTGACGCGGTCAACGCCGCCGCTGAGGCCGCCCGGGACGCCGAAGAGCCCGTGGAAGAGGACGTGGACAACGCTCCCGAGGAAGTGGAGGAGGACGAGATTCTCTCCATCTCCATTGAGGGCGACGAGGAGTAAGCTTCCATTCCATCCAATTAAGATTCCCACCGCTGTACACGCAGCGGTGGGAATTTTTTTGTCTCTGGGGCCTTGACAAACTCGTTAGCCTGTGCTAACTTATAGGCAGTTAGCAAGAGCTAACCAAAGGAGGACCCACCATGCAACCATCTCTGGATCAACTGTTTGCCACCCACTGTGCCCCGGCCTTGGCCGGTGTGGTCCCCGCCAACCTCATCTCCCTGCGGCGTGGAGATGTTCCACACTTGGAGGAAGAGCTGCGGAAGTATCAGCAGGCCTTTGCCCGCCGGGGTGTGAAATTTGACCGCCTGTGCTCCTGCACCAACCGGGAGCTGATCCTGGTCTATCGGCCCCAGCTCATGGCCCAGGCCTTGAAGCGAGACGGGGTAGAGGAGATTCTCACCCCCTGTGGCTACGACCTGAGCCGTCCGGTGGAGGAGATTTTGGCCCATCTGGGGCTTCGTGTCCGGCAGGGCGGCTCCTTTCCCCACGAGATTGGCCTCTTCCTGGGCTATCCGGTGGAGGATGTGGTGGGCTTTATCGAGAATCAAGGGCAGAACTTCAAACTGTGCGGCCCGTGGAAGGTGTACGGGGATGTGGAAGCTGCCCAGCAGTGCTTTACCCGGATGCAGAAGGTGAGCCAGAAAATCCGGGAGCGAATGGAGCAGGGGAATACCTTGTTTCAGGTGTTTGCAGTGGCATAAACTTCGAGAGCTTAGCCTACTCCAGTTTCCAGGAGCAGGCTTGCCAGCCTGGTGGGGACGCTACCCGCTGGGGGTTCCTTTCTGCTGCCAGAAAGGAACCAAAGACCACCAAAGGCGGGGCCTTTCCCCGCCTTGTGGAATCCACCCCGCGGTACTAAGTGGAGGGTGCAACCTTCTCTTTGCGGCCCTTAACCTGGTGGGGTCACATAGATGGCGTGAAACTTCTACAGAAAGCACCTGCTTCTCTGAAAGACAATCTTTCTACTGCCAGGGCCTCAGCTTGGTGAGCCGCTGTTCCCAGCTAACGGTGGCCTGGCTCCCGGCGGCGGGAACGCCGCTTCTCCAGGGTAGGCCCGGATGTGGAGACTGCCAGGCCATAGGGCCGGCTGCCCAGGGTAGCCTGGTGTGGTGGAAGTAACAGGAGCCACAGCAAGGGTCACGGGCCGAATGGACTTTGACGCATGGACGGCCTCGTACCCCAGGGAGGTCCTTAGGGGGGAACGCCCTAAGCGATTCTTTCCCCAATTTCTCATCGGTGAGAAATTGGGCCCAGCGGAGCGTCCCCGGCTGGGGCGCTGTTCTCTGCCTGAGAAATCGGAGAAGAGCAAGCCTTCACCCCAAGCCCTGACGGACTGCACCTCTCCCAGAGGGAGCGGAGAAACATATTCACTCAACGAGTCATATCAAATCATATATCTTTTAGGAGGTCTTACACATGAGCAAAGTAGCTGTGATCTATTGGAGTCAGACCGGGAACACCCAGCAGATGGCCCAGGCCATTGCCGACGGCGTTACCGGAGCCGGGGCGGAATGCGACCTGATGGAGGTATCCGCCGTCACCCCGCAGCAGGCCCTGGAATATGACAAGCTGGCCCTGGGCTGTCCTGCCATGGGGGCGGAGGTGCTGGAGGAGTCTGAGTTCGAGCCCTTCTTCACCCAGCTGGAGGGTCAGCTGGGCGGCCATACCGTGGCCCTGTTCGGCTCCTACGGCTGGGGCGACGGACAGTGGATGCGGGACTGGGTGGAGCGCACCCAGAGCACCGGAGCCAATCTGTTGGACGAGGAGGGCCTCATGGTCAACGAGACCCCCGACGCCGAGGCCCTGGAGGCGTGCAAGAACCTGGGCGCCCGACTGGCCAACGCATAACAAAGAAAAAAGATGTGCCGTAGAGGAATGACCTTCTACGGCACATCTTTTTTACTTTTTCAGCTGATACAGACGGCAGGGACGGCCCCCGGTGTCATAGTTGACGGTGGAGCAGGCCTCCCCACGCTCCACCAGGTAGTTGGCGTAGCGGCGCACCGTGACCACCGACAGGTTGGTCTGTTTGGAGATGGCCTCGCTGGGCAGCCCCTGGGCGGGGGCGGCGTGGAGACAGTCCCGAATGAGCTTTAGGGTGCTCTCCTGGAGCCCCTTAGGGGCGGAGCGGTCCCCGCTGTCCGGGGGAGCAAATAGCTTGTCCAGCTCTCCCTGGGTCACCGCCTGGCCGTGGACGGCCTCTTTGTGGCGGCAGAAGGTGTCCAGGGCCTGCTGGAACCGCTCATAGGTGAAGGGCTTGACCAGGTAGTCCACCACACCCATCTTTAAAAGGGTGTCCACCGAGGCGGCGTCGTTGGCCGCAGTGACCATGATGGCGTCCACGGGAATGGCCTGGGAGCGCAGAGCCCGCAGCAGCTCTACCCCGGTGCACAGGGGCATGTACACGTCCAGAATCACCAGGTCGGCGGGGTTGTGGCTCAGCCACTCCAAGGCGGCCCGACCATCCGAGCAGGTCTGCACCACGTGGAACCGGGAGTCCTTTTCGGTGAATGTACGGTTTAACAGGGAGACCATGGGGTCATCCTCTACAATGACGACTCGATACAAGGGGTTCACTCCTTCTCTCCGGGCAGTTCCTCCCGGCAAAAGCTGATGAAAAATGAGGTGCCCACGCCGCTCTCCGACTCCACCCGGATGTCCCCGTGGTAGGCCTCCACCACTTCCTGCACCAGGGACAGCCCGGTGCCCCGGTGGCGGCCCTTAGTGGAGGCGCCCCGCTGGAACATGGTGTTGCGCAGTACGGTGGGGATGCCGGGTCCGGTGTCCTCCACGCACAACAGCAGACTGTCCGGGTTTTCCCGGATGCTGACGAAAATCTCCTTGGTAGCGCTGCGGGACTGGTTGAGTACCTCTATGGCATTCTCAATGAGGTTGCCCAAGATGGTCACGTAGGCGTCCGGGGGCAGCCAGTCGCTGTCTTCGCTCAGTCCACTCTCCCGGTCCAGGGTCAGGCGGATGCCCAGCTCGTTGGCCCGGCTGGTCTTGCCCACCAACAGGGCGGCCACCGACGGCTCGTGGAGCTGGTTCATGATGCGGTTCACCGCCTCCCGGTGGATTTGGGTGGTGTCCATGATGTACTGCTGGGCCTTTTCCGGCTCTCCAATTTGCAGAAGACCCAAAATCACGTGGAGCTTGTTCAAAAACTCGTGGGTGTAGGCCCGCATGGCGTCCACCATGTGGCGCACGCCGGTGAGGTCGTCGGCCATCCGGGCCAGCTCGGTGCGGTTGCGGAAAATGCTCACCGCTCCGTTGAGCTGGCCGTCCTCGTACAGGGGCAGGCGGTCAGCCAGCACCCGTACATGCTTTAAAGAGTTGATGCTCACGTTGTACTCCGGCTTTCCCGTGCGGAGAATGCGGTCTAGGGTGGAGCGGGGGTAGAAGTCCGCCAGGGACTGGCCCAGCACCTCGTCCCGGTTGAGGGAGAACATCTCCGCGGCGGCGGTGTTGAGGAAGATGAGCTTTTTGTCCCGGTCAATGGCCATGATGCCCTCCTCCAGGGCGTCCATGATGTCCTCCCGCTGGTGGAAGCGGTGGACAAAGGCGTCGGGCTCGTAGCCCATGAGGGAGTCCTTGATGCGCTTGGACAGCCGCAGGGCCAGGGTGGAGCCCACCACCGCTGCGGCCAAACCCACCACCGACAGGACAACCACGGTGTGGCGGGTGAGCTGGGCCATGCTGCGGAAGTACACGCCGACAATGATAAAGCCGATGATGTTGCCGTCGTCGTCCCGGACGGGGGCGTAGGCGGAGTGCTCCGAGCCCATGGGGCCGGTCTCGTCGGAGGTGTAGGGGGCGGCCCCTGCCAGGGCATCGGTCTGGGCGGTGCCGGAGTAGGGGGTGTCCAACAGATCGTGGTCCGGGGCGTAGAGCAGATTGGACTGGGTGTCACCCACCAAGATGAGGTCTATGTCCCGGGTATTCTGGGTGGCCTCATCCAAAAACTCCGCCAGCTCCTGGGTGGAGCGCGTTCCCTCCAAGGCCTCTTGAATCAGGTCAATCCGGGAGAGGATGGAGGCGGAGTTGACCAGGGTACTGTCTAAGGCGTCCTGACTGTTGTGGAGGGTGAAATACAGGTTTCCCGCCGTGGACAGGACGATGGAGACGATGACGACAATGAGGTTCATTCGGGTCATACGGGCCCGAATGGAGGCCCCGGACGGTGTGGACATGAAAACTCCCCCTTTTCTATATCAGTATAGTAAAAAGGGGGGAGGCTGTCAAACCAAACCCTGGGAGAGAACGGTAAGAAATACATTCGCTGTTTTTCTTACTTTTTTTACTTTCGTAAGCCTTACGGGAAGGGGGGGAGTGGGGTACAATGGCACACGCGAAAACGAGGTGATGTGTTTGGATGCATTCAAGGAAATGCTGCTGGAAGAGCTGGGGACACCCACGGCATTTACCATCCCCCTGCTGGGCGGCATCAAGGTGTCGCAGTCGGTGGTGGTATCGTGGATTGTCATGGCGGTGCTCATCTTGGCCTCTGTGTGTCTGACCCGGAATTTAAAGGTAGAGAACCCGGGTAAGGTACAGGTGGCCCTGGAGAGCGCGGTGGAGTTTCTCAATGGCTTTGTCAAGACCAACATTGGGGAACACTGGAGACCCTTTGCCCCCTGGCTTGGTACCGTAGCGCTGTACATCGGCTTTGCCAACATCATCGGCATCTTCGGCTTTGCCCCGCCCACCAAGGACGTGAGCGTCACAGCGGGCTTGGCCATTCTGAGTATGCTGCTGATCTACGGCTCCCAGTTTCGATACAACGGACTGGTGGGCGGCCTGAAACGGTTTGCCGAGCCCATGCCCCTGCTGCTGCCCATCAACCTGATGGAGGTGGCCATCCGGCCCCTGGCATTGTGTATGCGACTGTTCGGCAACGTGCTGGGCGCCTTCATCATCATGGAAATGCTGAAATTTGTGGCCCCGATTCTGTTCCCGGCGGTGTTCAGCATCTATTTCGACCTGTTTGACGGGTTGATCCAAACCGTTGTCTTTGTGTTCCTGACCACCCAGTTTGTGGGCGAGGGCATCAAAGAGGAAGAGTAAATCTATCAACAAAACATGGAATTAACAGGAGGAACTTATTATGTCTATCGGAATCATTGCTGCAGCTCTGTCTGTGTTCACTGGAATCGGCGCTGGTATCGGCATCGGCGTTGCCACTGGTAAGGCCAGCGAGGCCATTGCCCGTCAGCCCGAGGCCTCCGGCAAGATCAACAGCGCCCTGCTGCTGGGCTGCGCTATGGCAGAAGGTACCGCCATCTTCGGCTTCATCACCGCTCTGCTGATCATCTTTATGGGTTAAGGGGGGAGCCTCCCATGCTGGAGTTCCATCTTTCCACCATCATCTTTACCATCATCAACCTGCTGGTGCTGTACGTCATCCTGCGCAAGGTGCTCTTTGGCAAGGTCAATGCCGTGCTGGAGCAGCGTGCCCAGCTGGTGCAGCAGGAGATTGACGCCGCCCAGGCGGGCAACCGCCAGGCCCAGGAGTTGAAGGCCCAGTACGAGGGCCAGCTCCAGGACGCCCACCAGGAGGCGGCCAAGATCGTCTCCGACGCCCAGACCCGTGCCCAGCGGGTGTACGACGGCACCGTGGCCGAGGCCCAGAGCGAGGCCCAGCGGCTACACCGTGAGGCCCAGGCCCAGATCGCCACGGAGCGGGAGACCATGCTCCGCAGCGCCCGCCAGGAGGTGGCCTCTCTGGCCCTGCTGGCCGCCGCCAAGGCCGCAGGCCGGTCCATGGACGGCAACGACGACAAGGCCTTTGTGGACGAATTTCTTTCGGAAGTAGGTGAGCAGGCATGAGTGAGTTGGCCCGCCGTTATGCCCAGGCCCTCTATGGGATTTACCCCAACGAGGGCACCCTGGACCTCACAGCCAAGCGGCTGATGGAGAACCAGGAGCTGTGGGAGAGCCTTTGCTCTCCTGCGGTACAAGCAGAGGAGAAGGAGCGTGTACTGACTCGGCTGCCCATGCTGGACGGACACCGGATTCTGCTCAGCTTCTATTCTCTGCTGGCAGACAAGGGCCGCATGGCTCTGCTGCCCCAGATTGTGGAGGCATTCCACGACATCGCCCTGGAGGACCGGGGTGCGGCCCGCTGCCGCCTGACCTGTGCCCGAGTGCCCCAGGAGGAGGAGCTGGAAAAGCTCAGAAAGACCCTGTGTCATCTGCACCGCAAGAAGGATGTGGTCTTTGACATTCACACCCAGCCCGACCTCATCGGCGGCTTCGTGCTGGATATCGAGGGCGTGACCTATGACAAGAGCGTCCAGGGGACGCTGACCGGCATGTTCCGGCAACTGGAAGAGAGGCGAATGGCATGAAAACCAACCCCGAAGAGATCGTCTCCATCCTGCGGGAGGAGATTCAAGGATACGACACCCGAGTGCGCCGGGACGAGACCGGCACCGTGTTGGAAGTGGGCGACGGCATCGCCACTGTCTACGGCCTGGACAAGGCGGTGTACGGCGAGCTGGTGGAGCTGGACACCGGCGTCCAGGGCATGGTGATGAACCTGGCCCGGGACAGCGTGGGCGTGGTGCTGCTGGGCAGCGAGCGAGGGGTAAAGGAGGGCACCGTGGTGCGCCGCACCGGACGTGCCGCCGACGTGCCTGTGGGCGACGCCCTGGTGGGCCGTGTGGTCAACGTGCTGGGCCAGCCCATCGACGGCCTGGGCCCCATTGAGACCACCGAGACCCGCCCCATCGAGCATGAGGCCAGCGGCGTGGTCACCCGGGAACCCGTCAACGTGCCCATGCAGGCCGGTATCCTGGCCATTGACGCCATGGTGCCCATCGGCCGTGGCCAGCGTGAGCTGATCATCGGCGACCGCCAGACCGGTAAGACCGCCATCGCCGTGGACACCATTCTGAACCAGAAGGGCCAGGATGTGATCTGCATCTACGTGGCCATCGGCCAGAAGGCCTCCACCGTGGCCCGCATTCAGGACACCCTGAAAAAGCACGGCGCCATGGACTACTCCATCATTGTCTCTTCCACTGCCAGCGAGTCCGCCCCCCTGCAATACATCGCCCCCTATGCCGGTGCGGCCATGGGCGAGTACTTTATGAGTAAGGGCAAGGACGTGCTCATCGTCTACGACGATCTGTCCAAGCACGCCGTGGCCTATCGTACCCTGTCTCTGCTGCTCAAGCGGTCCCCCGGCCGTGAGGCCTACCCCGGCGACGTGTTCTATCTCCACTCCCGTCTGCTGGAGCGGGCCTGCCGCCTGACCAAGGAATATGGCGGCGGATCCATGACCGCCCTGCCCATCATCGAGACCCAGGCCGGCGACGTGTCCGCCTACATCCCCACCAACGTCATCTCCATCACCGACGGCCAGATCTATTTGGAGAACGACCTGTTCTTTGCCGGTCAGCGCCCCGCCGTCAACGTGGGCCTGTCCGTGTCCCGTGTGGGCGGCTCCGCCCAGACCCGGGCCATCAAGAAGACCGCCGGTACCCTGCGTATCGACCTGGCCCGTTTCCGGGAGCTGGAGGTGTTCACCCAGTTCGCCTCCGACCTGGACCCCGCCACCCAGCAGGCTTTGGACCACGGCCGCCGTCTGCTGGAGCTGCTCAAGCAGCCCCTGTACCACCCTCTGCCTGTGAGCCGTCAGGCCGTCATCCTCTATGTGGCCACCAACGGCCTGGTGGACGACGTGCCTCTGGACAAGGTCCGGGATTTCGTTATGGACTTCGCCCAGGAGATGGAGCAGGAGCACGCCGACGTCATGGACGAGATTCAGTCCACCGGAAACCTCAGCGGTCCTGCCATTGAGACCATCCGCGGGGTGCTGGAGGACGCCAAGAAGCGGGTGAGCGCCACATGGCAAGCATAAAGGAAATCCGTACCCACATCAAAAGCGTGGAGCAGACTCTGAAGATCACCAACGCCATGTTCCTCATCTCTTCCTCGAATCTTCAGAAAGCCCGCAAGCAGCTGGCCGATGTGGAGCCCTACTTTCAGAAAATCGGCACCACCATCTCTGACATCCTCCACCACTCCCCGGAAATCAACCATGTCTTCTTTGATAAGCGTCCCCACATTCCGGCGGAGAAGCGGAAGATCGGCTACATTGTCATCACCGGAGACAAGGGCCTGGCCGGTGCCTATAACCATAACATTCTCAAGCTGGCGGAGGAGAAGCTGCGCCAGTCTGCCAACACCAGTCTGTTTGTGGTGGGCCAGGTGGGACGCTCCTACTTCATGGAGCACGGCATTCCCATTGATGTAGAGTTCCTCTACACCGCCCAGAACCCCAACGTGGGCCGGGCCCGGGACATGTCGGAGACCATGCTGGAGCTGTTCCGTAGGGAACAGCTGGACGAGGTGTATGTCATCTTCACCCGCATGGTCAACTCCTTCCAGATGGAGCCCACCATCCACAAGCTGCTCCCCCTGGACCCGGACGCTTTCCCCCAGGAGGAGGAGACCAGCTCCTATAACCGGGACGTGGCCTATGTGCCCTCGGTGAAGGCGGTTATGGACCGCCTGGTCCCCGGCTATGTAAAGGGCGACCTGTTCGGCGCTCTGGTGCAGTCCTACTGCTCGGAGCAAAATGCCCGCATGACCGCCATGAAGTCGTCCAGCGACAACGCCCGGGCCATGCTGCAAACCCTGAACCTGTCCTACAACCGTGCCCGTCAGACCGCCATCACCCAGGAGATCACTGAGGTGGTGGGCGGCGCTCAGGCGGCCCAGTAACCCCACGAAATCATGACACCCGAAAGGTGAGACGATATGAAGGAAAATAGAGGAACCATTGTACAGGTCATGGGACCTGTGGTAGACGTGGCCTTTGGCGGCGGCGTCCTGCCCGAGATCAAGGAAGCCCTTGAGGTGGAGCTGGACGGGAAGCGTCAGGTCATGGAAGTGGCCCAGCACATGGGCGGGGACACTGTGCGGTGCATCATGCTCTCCCCCAGCGAGGGCCTGGGCCGTGGCATGACTGTCACCGCCACCGGAGCCCCCATCTCCGTGCCCGTGGGCAAAGGCGTCCTGGGCCGTATGTTCAACGTCCTGGGCGACACCATCGACGAGAAGGGCCCCGTGGACGCCAAGGAGACCTGGTCCATCCACCGTCAGCCCCCCGCCTTCGAGCAGCAGCGCCCCGTGGTGGAGGTGTTCGAGACCGGCATCAAGGTCATCGACCTGCTGGCCCCCTACGCCAAGGGCGGTAAGATCGGCCTGTTCGGCGGCGCCGGCGTGGGCAAGACCGTTTTGATTCAGGAGCTTATTCACAACATCGCCACCGAGCACGGCGGCTACTCCATCTTCACCGGTGTGGGCGAGCGTACCCGTGAGGGCAACGACCTGTGGCGGGACATGACCGACTCCGGCGTCATCGAGAAGACCGCCCTGGTCTTCGGTCAGATGAACGAGCCCCCCGGAGCCCGTATGCGTGTGGCCCTCACCGGCCTGACCATGGCCGAGTATTTCCGGGATCAGGAGAAGCAGAACGTGCTGCTCTTCATCGACAACATCTTCCGTTACATCCAGGCTGGTTCTGAGGTCTCCGCTCTGATGGGCCGTATGCCCTCCGCCGTGGGCTATCAGCCCACCCTGGCCAACGAGCTGGGCGCTCTTCAGGAGCGTATCACCTCCACCAAGGACGGCTCCATCACCTCCGTCCAGGCTGTGTACGTCCCCGCCGACGACCTTACCGACCCCGCCCCCGCCACCACCTTCGCCCACCTGGACGCCACCACCGTGCTGTCCCGTAAGATCGTGGAGCAGGGCATTTACCCCGCCGTGGATCCCCTGGAGTCCACCTCCCGCATTCTGGAGCCCGACGTGGTGGGCCAGCGGCACTATAAGATCGCACGTGGCACCCAGGAGCTGCTGCAGCGCTATCGTGAATTGCAGGACATCATCGCCATTCTGGGTATGGAAGAGCTCAGCGAGGACGACCGCCGCACCGTGGAGCGGGCCCGCCGCATTCAGCAGTTCTTCTCCCAGCCCTTCTCTGTGGCCGAGCAGTTCACCGGCCTGGAGGGCCGCTATGTGAAGCTGGAGGACACCCTCCGCTCCTTCGAGGTGATTCTGGGCGGCGAGCTGGATAAGTACCCCGAGGTTGCCTTCAGCAACGTGGGCAACGTGGACGAGGTCGTGGCCAAGGCCAAGAAGATGGGGGCGGTATAATGGCAGAAGCCAATACCTTCTACCTGGAGATCATCACCCCCGAGCGGCAGTTCTACATTGGACCCGCCCAGGCCCTGATCTTCCCTGCTGTGGACGGCCAGATGGGCGTCTATGCAGGCCACGCCCCCACGGTCACCGCCATTGAGCCCGGCGAGCTGCGCTACAAGGTGGACGACGTGTGGGAGCCCGCCGCCGTGGGCGCTGGCTTTGCCGAGATCAAGCCCGACTATGTGATCTTGCTGGTGGGCTTTGCTGAGCACCCCGAGGAGATCGACCGCAAGCGTGCCGAGGCCGCCAAGCTGCGTGCCGAGGAGCGTCTGCGCCAGAAGCAGAGCATCCAGGAGTATTACCACTCCAAGGCCGCTCTGGCCCGGGCCATGGCCCGCTTGAAGACCCGGAGATAACAGAATATAGATAAAAGCGCATGTCTCACCCCGAGACATGCGCTTTTTTATGCGTTTTAATGGGCTTCGTAGGCCTGACGCAGCTTTTCCAGGGCCTTTTTCTCAATGCGGGAGACGTAGGAGCGGCTGATGCCGCACAGGGTGGCAATTTCCCGCTGGGTGAGGGGGGCTTGCTGGTTGAGGCCGTAGCGCAGCTTGATGATGTGGGCCTCCCGGGGGGTGAGGCAGGTGTCCACGCACTCCCGCACCCGCTGGCAGGAGTCCCGCAGGTCCAGGTCTTCCAGCATGGTGTCGTCCACGCACACCACGTCCATCAGGGACAGGGAATTGCCCTCCGGGTCTCCGTCCAGGCTGTCGGAGAGGGATAGCTCTCCCTGGGTTTTCCGCTGGGAGCGGAAGTACATGAGAATTTCGTTTTCAATGCAGCGGCTGGCGTAGGTGGCCAGGCGCACATTTTTGTCCCCCTTGAAGGTGGACACCCCTTTGATGAGTCCGATGGTGCCAATGGAGATAAGGTCGTCCTGATCTCCTGTCTGCGTGTAGTATTTTTTCACGATATGAGCCACAAGCCTCAAATTGTGCTCAATGAGTTTATCCCGGGCGTCGCTGTCCCCCTGGGCCATGCGTGTTAAGCAGTCCTGTTCCTCCTCCCGGGTCAGGGCCCGGGGGAAGGACCCGGTGTTGTTGGCCAGCCGCAGGGTGAAAAAGAGTCCGTTGAGCATTAACAAGAGCCATGCCGTCCACATGGTCACCACCTCCATGGGGAAGTGTATGCATGGGCGGCGTGTCCCTATGGCTGGGGAAGGGGAAAACAAGAAAATGTGTAAATTGGAGGCTTTGAAATGAATTGATGAATGTGGGAAGATGTGGTAGGATGGGAAATGAAAATTGGTGTACATCACTCAAAGCATCGCTCATTGAAATAGAAAAATGATGGATGAAATGAGCGATGGAGTAGGAACTGAATGTATAGGGACACTAATTAACTGGTTCTTGAGGAGACACAAAATGCACAATATTAGCGAGATTATTGGCCGTATAGGTGACTTTTATTTTGCTGTTCAATCACAAGTGTTTGAGATTACGGGTGTTTTGGAGGATTCAAATGGAAGGATAAAGCTAAATGCTAGGATAAACGAAGAAATCCTTCGCAAAGTCAAGCTCGATAATGAATATCAAATATGGGGTACTGTTGATGGAATAGACATTACACTTCTTGGTTGCTATGTCTTTCCTAGTTGTAGATGTGGGAAAGACACCATATTTGCAAATCTATTGGCTGAACCTAGTGAAATAATTATTGGAAGAAGCTGTTCTGGAGATTTAAAAATAACGAAAATAAGTGCAGCCATATCTGCACTCAATTATATGCTCCCGAGGATGCCTTTTAAGCAAACGGTAACATCCTCTAAAGATGCGATCACTATTGAGAGCGTCCTTTCCTGGGAAGAGATATCTGCGTGCGATAAATATGGAAAAGTATCTTTTAAAGCGGGACTATCATGTAACGACTCATGGGAAAAGGTCGAGTATATTTCTGCGCCAAGTGTGGAGTATCATTTTTCAAAACCGACCTCGATAAAAGAAGCCATTCCTAAAATTGCATCAGTCAGAAATTTATTTTCATTTTTTGCAGATCACTATTTGCCTTTGGAAAATATGGAGTTTGCGGATGAAGATACTAGAAGGTTAGAAAGTGGAAATGTGTTGTGTGATTGTTGTATTTATTTGAATAATATTGAAAATATAGATTTCCCTAGAGCTCCTTTCCTTATTGGGACTAGATGCTTTGCGCATAACTTTGATGAAGTCTGGAACAATTGGTTGCAATTCTATAATGAAAATCGGGTTATCCCAACCTTGTTTTATGAGATTATTTGCAATCACTCTACTCATATCAACCGTTTTTTAAATTTATCTCAATCGCTTGAATTATATTCAAGGTATTATCGCGAAAAAAGTGCATGGGAATTGGCTATACGGGATAAGTATCCATATAGAAATCTCTCACTAAAATACCGAATTGAAGATATTTTGCTTTATCTTGATGGATATATAGAAATAGAGCCTGAGAAAATACCAATTTTAGCAAAGAAAATTAGTGATTTTAGAAATTATTTTACACATTATGATAGAACAAGACAACCAGAACCATCTTTTTATGAAGTATCTTCTGCCAATATTATTTTACGATATATTCTTCTTGTAATTGTTTATAAAACCGTTGGAATTGAGCAGCAATATATCTCGGAATGTAGGCGTCGTTCGGAATATAAACATCTAAAAGAGGATATCTCTATCATTTTGAAAGAGAACAAATCCCTAGAACATAAAGATGATAAATAAAACCATCTTATTACGCATTGGGGGGAGTATGCATAAAGTATAAGAGGAGACAGCCAAACGGCTGAACCGCTCCCCGTCAAGAGGACAGTGAAAAAATATAAAGTTTTCCCGGCCAGTAGCCTATATGTGCTGCTGGCCGCTTTTTATGCAGCGAGATACAGTTCATGCTTTTCCATAGGCGTCAGCACACCCAGATTTCGCTGCACTCTCCTGGTGTTGTAATAGTGGATGTAATGTCTGATCATCTGGACAAGTTCTTTCTTGCTGGTAAAGCGTCTGCCGTAGTAACGCTCCCGCTTTAAGATGCCCCAGAAACCTTCCATAGGGCCGTTGTCAATGCAGTGGGCCACACGGGACATACTCTGTGTCATCCCCGCCTGCACGAGCTTGTGGTGGAATGTTCGGTTTGTATACTGAAAGCCTCTGTCACTGTGGAACAGTGGATGAGCAGTTGGATTTGCCTTCACCGCTTTGTCAAAGGTCTTGAATACGAGAGGGTTATCGTTGCGTTCACCAATGATATAGGACACAATGCGCCGATCATATAGATCCAGAATGGCACTGAGATAGATCTTGTGTACTTCGGTACCCTCATACCACTTGAACTCGGTCACATCGGTCAGCCATTTCTCATTCGGCTTTACCGCATAGAATTGGCGATCCAGCAGGTTCTCAGCTAAATACTGAGGGTTCTTGGCCCGCCTGGTACAGCTGTGGTTACTGTACTTCACGGTAGACCGAATATCTCTGGCCCGGCAGATACGAAGCACTCTCTTGTCATTGACATGGATACCGTAGTCATGGCGCAGGTCGTCATTGAGCCTCCGATAACCCTTATCTGGACTTTCTAAGTGAATTTTCTCAATGGTGTCGGCCAACTGCTCATTCTCCGCAGCTCTGTGGCTACGCTTGCCAGTAGCCCATTTGTGGTACGCAGACCGAGCCACGTGGAGCAG
>NZ_NFKO01000070.1:0-679 GCF_002160435.1 Pseudoflavonifractor sp. An176
CAGAAATGACTTTTGCCATTCTGATTAAAAATCTACTCTGTTGCTTGCTCTTCCATCTGGAATTATCACATTGTTCAGTTTTCAAGGTGCGGAATTCTGGTCTCGATTGTCACGCTTCGCCTGTTCGCAACGCTCGGCTTCCCTTCGCCTCGGGTTCGAAACAGAATCTTTCAATTCGCAGTTTCTCGCCCTCGCTCCGCTCCATCCTCGCTGCTCACTGCGGCTCAGACGCTTCCATTTGAAACCAGATATCAACATTCAATCTCTTGAATGTTGATATCCATTCTCAATGGACACTGGTGGGCCAAAATGGACTCGAACCATCGACCTCACGATTATCAGTCGTGTGCTCTAGCCAGCTGAGCTATTGGCCCTCGTCGGGATAAACTCCACTCTCTCGCTTCCACCTTGCGGCGAAAGCTCAACCGTTCCGTTATCCCTCCTCTCAATTCAAAACCCGCTTCGCTGGGCTTTTGAATTGGTTGGACGGGGGATGCGGGTTGCACCCTCTAAATTAAACAACGAGAAACGCACCAGAAGTCTGACCAGGACGTTACAACAAGAACTTGTCTCGTTGAAGTCTCCTTAGAAAGGAGGTGATCCAGCCGCACCTTCCGATACGGCTACCTTGTTACGACTTCACCCCAATTATCGAACCCACCTTCGGCCGCGCCCCCCT
>NZ_NFKO01000071.1:0-576 GCF_002160435.1 Pseudoflavonifractor sp. An176
AAGGTGTATAATGCTCATGGAGATTTCAACTCCGTAAAACACTCAGGAGGAGGAAGCTACATGAAGCAAGGACGGGAAACCACGCAGGAAGAGCGTATCCAAATTGTTAGGGATTGCATTGCCAGTGGAAAGAATTACGGAGAAATGGCCTTGAAATACCAGGTTAGCTATCAACAGGTTCGGAGTTGGACTCTTCGGTTTGAACAGATGGGAGAAGCAGGATTGGAGGATCGGCGGGGCCGCCGGAAGAAAGACCAAACTCCTCGCACCGAACTTGAGAAAGCCCAAATCGAAATTGAGCAACTCAAGCACAAGCTATATCTGGCGGAAATGGAGAATGCACTGCTAAAAAAATTGGACGAGATCGAGAGGAGAGAGGACTGGAAGAAGTGAGGCAGCGTCGTACTTATAAAGCCATTCAGGAGTGCCATGAAAATCAGGGGTACCCCATTGAGGTGGCGTGTAAACTGCTCCACGTGGCTCGGTCTGCGTACCACAAATGGGCTACTGGCAAGCGTAGCCACAGAGCTGCGGAGAATGAGCAGTTGGCCGACACCATTGAGAAAATTCACTTAG